>QILZ01000177.1 GCA_003233545.1 Spirochaetales bacterium | reverse complement strand
GATACATGATACCATGATATCAACTGTTTTTGAAAGTTTAATAATCTTTTTTAGGAGGAGCTATGACTTTTCTTGGTATTGATCTTCATTCAAATCGATTCACCTGTTGTTTTCTGTATTCTGATAAATAAATAAACTTAGAGTTAAAAGCCCGTTCGATACATTTTTTTGATATACAGCATGCATAGTTGTATTAACACTAATTATATATAGAACATCATTCACCGTATTCTTAAGAGAAAAGAAAAGTGTGTTTTTATAAGCAGGACGGACATAAGTAAAAACCTTTGCAGGAAAGGGGAACAAAATAGCCGAAAACTCAATTCGGGCTGTCCCGGATATCCTATCAATCGCAAAGAAACACTGTATATACAGGATGGACCTGCCGGAAGAGAGACCATGTACAGCGGCTTAAGACGTACAAAAGGAGCCTAAGGATGTATCCGGAAGCCGCGGGCCGCGGCTGAATTCGTGTTTCGCTGCTATTTTCGCTAAAATATACCGGCGGACGTATCTCTGAGAGACTCAGGCTGTGGCCTTAAACAACCTCGGCGTAGTCGAACTGGCTGTTGTATATATCTGCGTAGAAACCACCGGCCGCAAGAAGTTCTGTATGAACCCCCTGCTCTACGATATCACCATCGCGCATTACCAGGATCAAGTCGGCATCGCGAACCGTCGAAAGGCGATGAGCGATGACGAAACTCGTCCGGCTTTTCATAAGATTGTCCATTGCCTTTTGGATAAGTATCTCGGTACGGGTATCGACCGAGCTCGTTGCTTCGTCGAGGATGAGCATCTTCGGATCAGCAAGGATCGCCCGCGAAATCGTCAGCAACTGCATCTGGCCCTGCGAGATATTGTTCGCCTCTTCGTTTATGACCATGTCATAGCCCTTCGGCAGTGTCCGGATAAAGTGATCGGCGTGGGCAGTCTTTGCAGCCCTTACCACCTCCTCATTGGTCGCACCGGGGCACCCGTAGCGGATATTTTCCATAATTGTTCCGTTAAAGAGCCAGGTATCCTGCAGAACCATACCGAACAGCCTGCGCAGAGTGCTGCGGGCAAAATCTTTGATATTGTGGCCGTCGATAAGGATCGCCCCTCCTGTTACGTCATAGTATCGCATGAGCAGCTTCACTATCGTCGTTTTTCCCGCTCCGGTAGGACCAACAATCGCTATTTTACGGCCCGCCTCGGCAACGGCAGAGAAATCATCGATGATGATTTTATCCGGGGAGTAACCGAAGTGAACGTTTCGAAACTCGACCCTGCCTCTAAAATTTGACGGCTCCACGGGGTTATTCGTATCCGGGATTTCTTCGTCTTCGGCGAGAAACTCAAAAACCCTTTCCGCGGCAGCGGCTGTTTGCTGAAGAACATTCGATATGTTCGCAAGCTGTGTAAGCGGCCGGGTAAAGTTACGGACATACTGGATAAAAGCCTGGATGTCCCCTACGGTAATCGCTTTCCGGACAGCAAGCCAGCCGCCGAGAATGCTGACACCGACATAACCGAGATTTCCGACGATCATCATCATCGGCATCATTATCCCCGAGAGGAACTGGGACTTCCAGCCGGCTTGATATAACGTATCGTTGAGTTTGCCGAACTTCTTAATGCTCTTCGCCTCTCCATTAAAAGCCTTCATGACGATGTGAGCTCCGTACATTTCCTCGACGTGACTGTTCACATGGCCAAGATAATCCTGTTGCTGCCTGAAGTATTTCTGTGACTGCTTAATGATCAGACCCACAAGAACCATCGAGATGGGAATAATGGCAAGCGCAACGAGCGTCATCATCCAGCTGATCGACAACATCATGATCAGAACACCGATCACGGTAACGGCTGCGGTTACGATCTGCGTCAGACTCTGGCTCAATGTCCGGTTTATGGTGTCGACGTCGTTTGTGATGTGAGAAAGGACCTCACCGTGGTTGGTGCCGTCGAAGTACCTAAGGGGCATCCGGTTGATTTTTTCGGAGATATCTTTTCGGAATTGGTAGATGATTTTAACCGAAACGCCGGCCATTATCCAACCCTGAACGTAGCTGAGCAGCGCAGAGATGATATAGAGTCCAAGTACAAGAAGGAGGATGTGTCCGATATAGACAAAGTCGATCGTGCCTGTTCCGCCGATCTTCGCAACGACTCCTTCGAAAAGTTTCGTTGTCGCTTTACCGAGAATCTTCGGCCCGAGAATCATAAAAACGGTCGAACCTGCGGCGACAATCAAGATGATCCCTATAGACAACTTGTAAGCTCCCATATATCGGACCAGATTCGCCATTGTCCCTTTGAAATCGCGGGCTTTCTCGCCGCCCCCTACTCCCATGTGGCCGCCCATAGGCCCGCCTATGCCGGGGCCGCGCATCGTCTTAGGTCTGCCGGCCGGACCCCGCGGCATTCCTTCTTCGCCCGATGCACCTTGCGGTCCCGCGGATGCCGGACTGCCTAAAGTATTTCCTCTGTGACCGTTCATGCAAGTTCCTCCCTGGTAAGCTGAGACATAGCGATCTCGCGATAGGTTTCGCAGGTGTCCATAAGCTCGCTATGTGTTCCGTGACCGGCTACCCGCCCCTCCTCGAGAACGATGATTTGTTCTGCGGTTTTAATTGTGGAAACGCGCTGGGTAATGATAAGAACGCAGCTCGAGCCGCTCTTTGCCTTTAATGCCCGCCTGAGGTTTGCGTCTGTCTTAAAATCGAGCGCTGAAAAACTCTCGTCGAAAATGTAGATCGGCGGCTTCCTGACGAGTGCCCGCGCAATCGAGAGACGCTGTTTTTGGCCTCCGGAGACGTTCATGCCACCCTGAGATATTTGTGTATTCATTCCTTCGGGAAAGGCTGCTATAAATTCCGAAGCCTGCGAGATACCGGCGGCTGTTTCTATGACATCGTCGCTGGCATGCTCGTCCGCATAACGCAGGTTGGCAGCGATCGTCCCGGAAAATAGCACCGCCTTCTGCGGGATAAAACCTATTTTGTCGCGCAGATCATGCTGAGAGACAGTTCTAACATCTCTTCCACCAACGTAAATCGACCCTTTGGTGGCATCGTAAAAACGCGGGATAAGATAGACAAGCGTGCTCTTGCCCGAACCTGTCGCCCCGATAAACGCCGTTGTTTGTCCGGGTTTCGCTGTGAAACTTATGTCATGGAGGACATCTTCTTCGGCACCGGGGTAGCGGAACGAGACATTGCGGAATTCGATAGTTCCTTCGAATTCAGATTCGAAACGCCCGCATACTGCAGGATCCTCGATAAGAGGATCGGTTTGCAGCACCTCTGCTACGCGCCCGGCGGAAACTGCTGCCCGCGGCAGCATGATAAACATTATAGAAAGCATCAGGAAGGCAAAGACGATCTGCATCGCGTACTGCATGAACGCCATCATGTCACCAACCTGCATCGCCGATGCGGCAACCTGTTTCGATCCGACCCAGATAATCAACAATGATAATCCGTTCATGATGAGCATCATAAAGGGTATCATGACCACCATTACCCTGTTTACAAAGAGCATGGTTCCGGTCAGGTCCCGGTTCGCACCGTCGAAGCGTTTCTCCTCGTGCGGCTGCATGTTAAAGGCCCGGATAACCATCATACCTGAGAGAGTTTCACGGCTGACAAGGTTAAGCCGGTCCATCAGGCGCTGCATCAACTTGAACTTTGGAACGGCAACCTGGTAAACCGTTAAGACGACGACCATGAGAATCGCTACAACTAATGCGATAATCCACCACATCGAGCTGCTCTTGCCGATGGCCCTGATTATACCTCCGACCCCAATAATCGGGGCGTAGAAGACCATTGTTACCAGGACGGCTGCGACCATCTGTATCTGCATAATGTCGTCGGTGGAACGGGTAATGAGGGAGGCCGTCGAGAACTTGTCAAGCTCACCCGCTCCGAAGCCTTCCACGCGTTCGAAGACCGCGGCACGTAGATCGCGCGCAAGTCCCGAAGCGATTCGTGCGGAGATAAATCCGGTAACGATGGCGGAGATAGCGGCGATCAGGGTAAACAGCAGCATGATCGCACCGATGCGGAGCATATAATTCGTTTGCAGGGCGGCTGTGTTTACTCCCAGAGCGGTGTACTCGGCTTTAACCGGCTCCGCCGCAGCCTGGTTAATCATCCCCGGCCCCATCGAGCTGAATTTCTCATCGATTGCGTTTGCCAGTTTGGCTCGCCGGTCTGCAGGCATCATCCTGAGGAACGTAAAGGGATCGGTACCAGGCGGAAGCCTGGAAAGATCGAACCCGGGCACGGCGGTTTGGCCGATGGCCGGTGCCGCGCCGATACCCGATCCCGCACCTGCGGATGCGCCCTTTACCCCTGCCGGCGCCCGTTTCGATTGCGGCCGTTCGATTGCTGAAACGACGAGCCATGCCTTCCCCATAATCGGGTTAATCACTGATACTCCGGCAGCATCGATGTTCTTGCGGACATAGATTGCTTCTTTAGCAAGGACCGGATAGCGGGACAGGTACTGTCTGCTTTCAGGGGAACCCGGCCGGATAAGTCGATAGTCTGCAAGTACCCGCTTCGTATCCGGGACGCTCATAAAGAGTGTAAGTTTATCCATCCGCCTCTTTCTGACCGCATCCGGAACAGCGTTAACCACTCCGCCCTGCTGAATCCCCACATTTACAATTTCCGACATATAATCCGGCAGCGCTAAGTTGGTATAGGCCTGAATAAACAGGAGTACGACCGCAATAGCTAATAGTAACAGATAGGGTTTGATGTATTTCGCAAGCCGTGTCATTGCTGCGAATCCTGCCTGTTACCGCCCGGCGGATTAAAAGGTCGAACATCCGGGTCCACTCTCGAGGTCTTTTCAACGAGGATTCGCAGCCCGGCAACGACGGTCTCCCGCTCCTTAGCCGTCATGCTGTTTGCGAGAGATACGAACCACTGCTTCCGGGCATTCATGGTGTCACGAATAAATTGGCGGCCCCGCCGGGTCAGCGCGATCTGTTTCGCTCGCCGGTCGGTCGGATCTTCGTTTCTAACGATAAGGCCCTGTTGAACAAGCCGATCGATCATCTGGCTCGCCGCCGCGCTTGTAACGCCCAGGTTATCACCAATGTCGGAAACGCCGCTTATTCCCCGATGACCGAGTTGAAAGAGCGCACCGACCTGGGACATCGAAAGCCGGTGTTCTTTTGCGAAAAGCACAAAACCGCTCATCGATCTGTGCATAAATACCCTGGTCCATTCACCAAGAGCATTAACTACCTCGTCTGATTCTTCCATATGTTAAGACTCCTAAATAATCAAGTTTACTTAAATATAAAGTTTGCTTAACAATAAGTCAACGTTTTTTCGATCATAAATCTCTTCACAGATACAATGTAAGCCGGCCCTATTCCGGGATACTTATTCGGCTTATCGGCATGGCTGGATAGTTAAAAATGATCACGTTATTTTCCCGATCCTGCCATTGGCCGGGATTAAAAAGATAAAAAAATGTTGACAAATTCTCCAAAATACTTCATTTTATGTTTATAACTTCGGGGTAGGTGAAATTCCTTACCGGCGGTTAAAGCCCGCGAGTTCCTTAACGGAATTGAATCAGTGAAATTCTGATGCCGACGGTTAAAGTCCGGATGGGAGAAGTTATTCTCATATCGATAGATCCCTGTCAAAAATTTAACCCCGAAAAAACCATTTTATGGAGAGGTTCTGTGTTGCGAAAGGCAATGGGTCTCGCCCTAAGCGAAGCGGAAAAAGGACTCGGGAAGGTTTCTCCCAACCCTATGGTCGGGGCGGTGATTATTAAAGATAAGAAAATCGTAGGAAAGGCATTCCATAAAAGGTTCGGCGGGCTGCATGCCGAGGCGGAACTCATCGAGTCTTTGCCCGAAAAAATTATAAAGAATGCAACACTTGTCGTAAATCTGGAACCATGCAGTCATTACGGAAAAACACCCCCCTGTTCACTTTTAATCGCAGATAAGGGTATTAAAAAAGTTGTTATTTCCACAAAAGACCCGAACCCTCTTGTTTCCGGTAAAGGAATTCGCTGCCTGGAGGATCGGGGAATTCATGTTGTTAAGGGTATCTGCAGAGAAGAGGCACTAGAACTTAACAGGGGATTTTTCTTTGCACAAATTAAAGGACGCCCGTTTATTACAATAAAATACGCCCAGACTATCGATGGGCGTATAGCTTTCCCGGGCAAAAGAAGGTACAGGATATCCAATTCCATATCCCGGATATATACTCATACTTTAAGAAAGTATCACGATGCAATTCTTGTAGGCATCGAAACCGTTCTGACAGATGACCCCTTATTGAATGTAAGATATATAGATGGTGTTTCTCCTTTAAAAGTTGTTCTCGACTCCGGTTTACGTATTCCTCCGGAATCAAGATTAATCCGTAATGAGGAAAAGGGAAAAGTAATTATTTTTACATCCAAAAGAACAGGCAAACGAAAAATAGAAGAATTAATAAAATTAAATATCCGGGTTGAACAGATCGATGAACAAAACGGAAAACTCAGTCTCTTCCAGGTTGCAGCTAAACTTAAGAAATCGGGTATTAATTCCATTCTTGTAGAGGGCGGCGCAAGGGTTATTACTTCATTTATAGAAGACGATTTATACGATGACCTGGAAATATGCATTTCACCGAAAATTCTTGGAGCAGGGATACGTGCTACAACAGATCATTTTAATGCACCGCTACGAGACGAAAATCAAATGAGGCTGCTGACAATGAAAAGCATAAGCAATGATGTCTGGCTGCATTACCGAAGAATCAAAACTATCGATATCATGGAGAAAATATAATGTTTACCGGTATTATAGAGGAAGTAGGCAGTATCCTTGGAATTGTCCGTACCGGAGGGGGAATGGAACTGTCCATAAGCTCCGGCCTTATTATACAGGATACGAAGACAGGGGATTCCATTGCAGTTAACGGAGTCTGTTTAACGGTAGATAAAAAATCCGAAAGGAATTTCAAGGTTACATGTACAGATACCACGATTAAAAAGACAAACCCCGGAATATTAAAACCCGGAGCAAGAGTAAATCTCGAAAGAGCATTAACCCCGTTATCCCGAATAGGCGGACATTTTGTCCAGGGACATGTCGATTGTACAGGAACGATTCTGCGGATTAAAGAAAGTTATCCCGGAAAAAAACTCCTCATTGAAATCCCTTCGATTTTTATGAAATATGCGCCTCCGACCGGATCGATAGCAATTAACGGCATAAGCCTGACCATTTCGAATACCTGCAATAATCAGCTTGAAATTGCATTGGTCCCTTTTACCATAAAAAGTACAAATATTTCAGATTTCAGGGCGGGCAGTAAAGTTAATATCGAATTCGACTGTCTCGCAAAATACACGGAATCCATCCTGCTGAAAAGGAATAATTAAACATGAAAGAAAAATACTTCGATTCGGTTAAAGACACAATAAAAGCCTTTAAAAACGGAAGTATTGTTATTGTGTGTGATGATGAAAACAGGGAAAACGAAGGGGATCTTATTTTCGCTGCAGAAAAAGCGACCCCTGAAAAAATTAACTTCCTTGCCGGAAATGCCAGGGGGATAATCTGCCTTGCAATTACAAAAAACACAGCGGACAGGCTCGATCTGACTTACACGGCTGCTATCAACACAGCACTTCATAATACGGCATTTACAGTTTCGATCGATGCAAAAGAGAAAGTTACCACGGGAGTTTCAGCATCAGATCGATGCCGGACTGTTTTAAAGGCAATAGAACCCGATGCATCTGCGGATGATTTTGCAAAACCTGGTCATATTTTCCCCTTAATCGCTAAAGAAGGCGGAATTCTCAACCGTCCTGGGCATACCGAGGCCGCTGTAGATCTGGCAAGACTCTCAGGACTTCATCCTGCGGGGGTTATCTGCGAGATATTAAAGGAAGACGGTTCGATGGCCAGAATACCCGACCTCATTAAGCTTAAAAACAAGTTTGGTTTAAAGATGATCAGGATAAACGATATGGCAGTCTATCGAAAAAAACATGAACATCTTGTCCGGGAAACGGTATCCGTCGATTTACCTTCGAAACATGGCAGTTTCCGGCTTGTACACTTTGCCAGCACGGAAAATCTCGATCATCTTGTCTTAATTAAAGGTCAGAAATACAGGATAGAACCCCCTCTTGTCCGAATACATTCGGAATGTTTAACAGGAGATGTATTCGGGTCTCTAAGGTGTGACTGCGGAGCACAGCTTAACACCGCTCTTGAAATGATAGAAGAAGACGGTAATGGAATACTAATTTATCTTCGCCAGGAAGGAAGGGGCATCGGATTAAAAAACAAGTTATTTGCATACAAATTACAGGAAGAGGGGCTGGATACCGTGGAGGCAAATATTAAATTAGGTTTCGCGCCGGATTTACGTGAATACTGGATCGCGGCTCAAATTCTAAAGGCCATTGGAGTAAAGAAAATCCGGATACTGACAAATAACCCGGAAAAAATAAAAGATATGCAGGAATACGGTATTAAAATCGAAGAACATATCCCGCTTTTCTGTGAAGTTACAAAAGAAAATTATACATATCTAAAAACAAAGAAAGAAAAACTAAAACATCAATTTAATTTAACAGGAGAATAGGCTATGAAAGAGATAAACGGAGAACTTTCTGCAAAGGGTAAAAGATTCGGAATTATTCTTTCCCGGTTCAATGATTTTATAGGTTCAAAACTGCTGACCGGTGCTGTGGACTGCCTTATACGTCACGGCTGTGATCCGGACGATCTTACCGTGGCAAGAGTACCGGGTGCTTTCGAAATACCCGCCGCTGCAAAAAAACTTTTGGAAACCCTGCATTTTGATGCGGTTATATGTATCGGAGTTATAATCCGGGGTGCCACCACTCATTTCGAATACATTACGCGGGAAGTAACAAAAGGAATAGCACGCCTTAACCTTGAATCCGGTATTCCATTAACCTATGGGATAATTACGGCAGATACCCAGGAGCAGGCCATAGAAAGAGCGGGCGCAAAGGCAGGAAACAAGGGATGGGAGGCTGCATTAAGCGCTATCGAAATGGCCGATCTGTTTCATCGAATAAGCAGAGAACAGGTAAAAGAAAATATGCACAAATTAAGATTATAGACTTTTTTCGGGATATAATTGTACCAGAAGGAACAGATTAATATTCGGAGGGTTAATATGAAAAAGAAAAGAATATTCTGCCTGTTTTTACTTATACTGGCCATACCGGTTTTTTCTAAAGAATCGGACATTATCCTGAAACACGCAGGAAACACTGTAAAACCGATTTATCTCAACAACGGAACCGATTCCGGGGAAGCAGGTAAAGCTAAGAATTTTATGTTTTTAGCCTTCGGGACGCTTAACTTCGGCCTGGTTACATTTTATCCTTGTAAGCCGGTTACAGGCGACATTACCCAATATACATCCGCCGGCGGCCCGAATCCGGCAGCTCCTTATGATTTAAGTTACAGCTTTGGAATAGGGTTGGATTATAGAATCCTTAAATATCTCGGTATCTTCTTCGACGGAGGATTCCATACATGGCATAAACTGCTCGCAAAAAAAGACGGTTACGGATTCGGCCAGTGGGTATGGGAGCAGTCGGATTATACAAACGCTGTTGTCGGACCTTTCCCGATGGATACAAGCTACTATATGGACACAACGACTATGAGATTAGGTGCAAGATACATATTCTCGGACGGAGCTTTCCAGCTATGGACCGACGGAGCATTAGGCTTGTATGCGTGGCAGGCAACAATCGGGAACAGAGAAGAGGAATTAAAATACGGCAATCCGGACTCCGGTCTATCCGTAGGTTACTCATTACTCGCCGGGATCGATTTCATGGCTGGTGATTTTGTATTAAGGTTATATGGAGATTACGGCTCTGCCGTTGCATCTCCGAAAATTACAGACCTTTTTAATACAGGATGGGTTTTCGAAAATACAGGAGGCGAGAATATAACCGGCCCTTTTAAAGTGGGGCTTGCAGTGGGGTTCTATTAATAATCAAGAACTTTGCGGAAAAAATATGCTCGATTAAGGAAGTACAGGCACGGAGGCAGTGCAGGTATTGCTATGTATACAGCCCTTTTATCCTGATTTTCCAGAATCATTCCTGAACAGTATACTCATCGGACACACGAACATTCACGAGGCATCCTGCAAGCTCCCAGGTCTCTTTCGTAAGCTCCAGTTTCCTGGTATTCTCACCGTCCAGAACAATAATGAAGGAAAAATCATCGTAGAGAATAAATTTAATTGTACAGCCGCCATAGCCTGTTTTTTTTCTTTCTATGCGTACAAAAGGAGACCGGTCTTCCATGCCTGCTTCGAACCTTATTACCGTACGTTTTCCCCCCGTCGTCGAAGCTGTATGTATAATTGTATGTATCATCTGTTTTCCGGTTTAAAAACAGATGAAGCTCGATATCGGAGAGATCGTTCTCATTACTATACCGCTCTCCGGTCTGCATGGGAATAACGGCTCCTTCACGGATAAAGACAGGAGTCGATTTCCCGGTTTCCCTGACTGTAAGCTTCCTGTCCCCTTTAAGCCACCCAGCCGAAGGGCTGAACCAGGCGCATGCAGGAAGCATCACATTGCGCTCTGTTTGTCCTTCATATAGAAGAGGTGCCTGCATAATCGATGATCCGATCATAATCTGGTCGTCTATCTTTGCCAGAGCAGAAGATCCTTTATGGTCGAACTCATAGACCATTGGCCGAAGCACAGGCCTTCCAGCCTCTTCCTGTTCAATGAACAGGTTGTAAATATAGGGTAAGAACTTATACCTGAGAGAGATATAGTGGGCAACCACCTCCCGGGTTTTTTTTCCGAATGCCCATGGTTCCTGATTTTTTCCACCTGCACAGTGGTTTCTCAGGAAAGGGAAGAGAAAGGCAGCCTTATACCAGGCCCGCATGAGCTCAGAAGAGGCATCACCGCCGAAGCCCGGAACATCCGGTCCATTAAAAGGGATGCCCGAAAGGGAAAGGTTCAGGGCCATGGGTATCGACTGCCGGAGATGATGATAATTAGAAACGTTGTCTCCCGTCCATACTGCGGAATACCTGCCGGTACCGATAAAACCACTCCGGCTCAAAAGAAATGGACGCAGGTGCGGATTCCTTTTTACCAATCCCTCCATGCTTGCCATCTGCATCCCCAGTGCGTACTGGTTGTGATTGGTCTCGTGGGCGTGCTGCCCCCTGTTAAACCTCATTTCGTCCAGGACTCCCGAGCCTGTTGCCGGGTCGTTCATATCGAGCCATACACCCGAAATTCCTGTACCGGCCAATTCGTATACCTTTTTCATCCACCATCTTCTTCCCGCTTCCGTTGAAAAGTCAGGAAAAACACTGGCCCCGGGCCAGACAAATCCCACGTAATCTTTTCCTTCGCTGTTCTTGCAGAAAATATCTTCTTTAACTCCATCATCATATACCGGATACCCCGGATCCAGCTTTACACCGGGATCCAGGATAGGCACAACGTGCATGCCGCTTTTTTGAATC
Organism: Spirochaetales bacterium; assembly: GCA_003233545.1. Taxonomy (GTDB): domain Bacteria; phylum Spirochaetota; class Spirochaetia; order SZUA-6; family SZUA-6; genus SZUA-6. Next base: position 8,206 of record QILZ01000177.1, on the reverse strand, counting down.
TCCCGTATTTCCTTCTCCGGATCGGAGAAATGATCATCGTTAAACGTAAAAATACGGAAACCATCCATATACCCGATATCGAGCCAGAGTCCGTCATTTGGAATTTTATACTTCCTGAACTTCCTTTTCAGATCGTCGAGGTCCCGGAACGATTGGTAGCCCCATCTGGACTGATGATGTCCCAATGCCCAGAGAGGCGGAAGAGGTGTTGTACCGCAGAGCTTTTGGAGCTTGCAGGTAACCTCATCCATAGTTTTCCCCAGGATGAAGTAAACGACAGGTTTCCCGCCGGTTGAGCCGAAGTAGAAATCCCGCTCTCCTTCCGCATCCTGCTGCCGGGCTACCGTTTCCTTCGACCCCAGATTCATAAAGACAGGGAAGGGATTATCGATCAGGATACCAAGGCAGTGCTCATTGCTTTTTATAAGGATGTAAGGCACGGAGAGGTACATCGGGTCCGTTGTCCCGTTCTCGATATCGTCTGCAGCAAAATCCGCCCAAACATCTGTATTCCAGAATTTGGTTTTTATCCCTGACTTCTCGAAACCGTTGTTCTTTTCTCCCATTCCATAGAAGAGAGTTGCCGGATCCGGATCGAAGCAGAAGATCCATTTATTGCCGCAAACTCCGAAGCTTTCCGTCCTTTTGCTTTTAAAGGCACGAATTCCTCTGTAGTTAAGAAGAAGCTCACCTCCTTCTTTAAGAGATAAAAGAGAATCCGATTTATCATGTTGAAATAAATCATGCCGAAGACCCGCCTGGCTGAAAGAGTCTCCCCACAACCGGCTTCTTACCTCGAGCCTGTGCAGATCCGACCCGAGGTCATGGATTATAAAGTCAAAGCGTTCCTCACCGTTTTTAATGAAACTGAAATTCAGAGGGTGATCGATTTTATGTAAGTACATTATTCCTTCTCTTCAATGCTGATCCATGGCGCTTCCTCTCGCCTATAAACCGGAATTTTATCCAATGGCGCCGGGGTTGTAATCCTCTGTCCTCCGGCGATTCTTTCTCCCGTCCAGAAATCGACCCACTTTCCTTCCGGCAGGTAAACACTCCGCTCTGTCTCTCCGGGATGAATAACAGGAGCGACAAGAAGTGCCCTGCCGAAACAGTACTGATCTTCGATCTCCCATGCAGCCTTATCTTCCGGCCAGTAGAAGAAGAGCGGCGCCATCAGGGGCGCCCCTGCAGCAGTACAATACCCGGCCTCTATTTTCAGATACGGAATTAGCTTCATCCTTAGCCTGGCATACTTACCGTATATCGAGAGTACCTCGGGATTTTTAGTATGTTCCGCTATATTCCAGGGTGTTCTATCTATCACCGGTTCCCGATGCTCGTTAAACTCCGAGTGATACTGCATAATCGGGCAGAATGCAGCCATTTCGGAAGACCTTATATAGAGCTCCGCTGTGGGAAGTTTGCCGCTGAAGCCCCCGATATCCCACCCCATAAAGGGAATACCGGAAAGGCCGGCACTTAATATTCCCGAGAGAACCGCCCGGAATTCCTCCCAGGTAGATTCCTGGTCTCCGGCCCAGTGTACCGGATACTTTCCGGCACCTGTAAATCCCGCCCTGGAGAAAATAACCCCGTTATCTTTCTTTTTATCTTTGACAAACCGGGAGTAGGCTTCCTCGTACAGGTTTGGAAACATGTTTAACAGCTCATCCCCCCTCCTGCCGTCCGAGAAGAGAAGATCGTTCCCCCAAAGATGCTCTCCCCCATCGGTTTTAAAACCATCTACCCCCATACTCTCCAGGAGATATGCCCTTTTATTAAGCCACCAGGATGCGGCTTGAGAATTGGTAAAATCAGGAACCAGCCCGCCTTTAAACCACTCAGGCCGTACACGGTAGGGACTGCCGTCGTTTTCTTTAACGAAGTATCCCTTTTTAATCATGTAGGCTTCATCCAGATCATGCTGCCGGTCTTTCTCACTAAGGTGCTTTAAAACAGGTATCTGCCAGAGGATGACCCGTATCCCAAGATCGTGCAGGTAATCTATCATCCCACCGGGATCCGGCCACTTGCCGTCTTCGGGAAAGGTAAAATCTTCCTGATTTAAAGGAGAGTCCGAAGCTTTCGGTTCGTAAAGGGCATCGTTCCATATATAGAAATTCTTCTCATCACTCCACGCTTCTATTACCAGTACCGTTGCCGGAATATCGTGCTCCAGGGTCATGGCAACCTCCCTCATTACCCGCTTCTGACTGTTCCATTCATTTCCGCTCATCCACGGTCCGAAGACCCAGTCCGGAGGCAGAGCAGGCCTGCCGGTAAACCGGGTAAAAGCTTTCAGAATATCTGCGGGCATTCCTGTAAAAATAAAAGTATCCATTATACCATCCTCTCCCATCCTTGCAGTGTAGCTCCACAGACCGTGGCCGGAGGCAGCGAGATCGAATTCCAGGTGACGGGCGGTATCCAGATACAAACCGTACCCTGATGAACTGAGGAAGAAAGGAACCGGTAGATAGGTCTTATCTCCCTGATTTCTCCATTTCTCAAAAACCCGGATATCGACTTTCTTATCCCTCTGGTTAAGACCGTTATAGCGTTCTCCGAAACCAAAAAATCCTTCTTCCCCCGGGCTGATGAAGGTCTGAGAGAGGGCGGTTACCCTGCCTGCAGTACTTTTACCGCCGCCTGCAGTACTGTTGCCTCCGCTCGTAGTACTTTTACCGCCGCCTACAAACTTGCGGGCAGGACGGGCTTCTTTAAGTATGATATTACCTTCGGCATCGTCGATAGAGATCAGGCATGGAAAACGGGAAACCGTAATGCAGAAAGAATTGCTTTTAAAAATAACCCGGTCCTCATGCTCGATTACATCGATCAGAGGAAACCGCCCTTTGAATTTCCCGGCTTTTCCGAAATCCCCGCTATTAAAGCGCTCTCTGCCGCACACGGTTCGCAGTACCAGGGAACTTTCTTCCATAAGACCAATCAATATATAATCCCCATCCTCGATTGATGAGCATTCCAGGTGTAGGTATCCGTTATCGAGACGGTAGGATTCGAGAACGCCTCTCTCTACCCATCCGCCGACAACAAAGGAGAATTCTTTACTCTCCGTCTTATCTTCTTTAGAAAACGTATAAATTCGATAGGTGATCTTATCCCCCTTAAGGAAAGGCGGAAGCTCGGCCCGGTAGCAGACTTTTTCGCTGTCCTTCCGGGTTAAGCTGCAGTCGGTGCTGCTTTCGGCTTTATTATTTCTTTTCCAGGCAACCCATACTCTCTCCGGAGGTGTGGCGGAATACACGCAGATCCCGATTCCCGTTTTCTTCCCTTCCTCAGGATCGCGGGGGAAACGTTCGAAGGGTTCCCGGAGATAGGGATGTTCGCTTCCGTAAGGAATATGCACGAGTTTCAACATTTAAAACCTCCTGGTATGTAGAAGATCAGCCGGTAACGGCTGATGTAATCTAGCCTTTTATGCCTCCAAGCTGAAGCCCCGACATAAAGTACTTTTGAGCAAATATATAGATAACTATAATCGGAATCATGGACAAAAGGCTTCCTGCCATTAGAATATTGTACATATCCGTGTGCTGCCCATTGAGCTGGCTCAAGGCGAGGCTAAGGGTCATCTTGGCCTTGTCGTAAAGAATAACCAAGGGCCAGAAATAGTCATTCCATGCACCCATAAAAGTTATGACACCCAAGATTGTAATAATGGGCATACTTAAGGGCAGAATCACGCTTCTGAATATCCGAAAGTACGAGGCCCCGTCGATAACCGCCGCGTCTATAAAATCATCTGGAATGTCCTTCATGTGCTGCCGGAGCATGAAAATCGCAAAGGCATTGAATATAGTCGGCGCAATTAGACCGGTAAAGGTGTTGATTAATCCAAGCTTCTTTAAAACGAGGAATATCGGTATTACCGTTACCTGGCTGGGAATCATCATTGTTGCCAGCACCACTAAAAAGAGTCTCTCTCTACCTTTGAACCTGATCTTTGCGAATACGTATGCCGCCATGCTTGCCGAGAGGATCGTTATCACGGTGGACAACACCGATACAAAGGCACTGTTAAATATGGCCCTGGCAAAGGGGAATATGACAAAAACTTTAGCATAGGACTTAAAGCTGATGGTTTCAGGGATCCACCGAATAGGGATCGACATGAGGGCTCCATAACTTTTAAGGGAGGTGCTTATCATCCAGAAGAAGGGTATCAATATGAAGAAGGCTAAAAGCGAAGCAAAAAGGTAAAAAAAGATCGGCTTTGCTATGGTTTTACTCATCGTAATGTACCCACCTTTTTTGAAGCTTTACCTGAAGCATGGTAAAAGCGAAGATTATCACAAACAAAAGCCAGGAGTAGGCCACGGCGTATCCCATCTTAAAATACTTAAACGCATACTTATAGATACGCTCCACCATAACCTGCGTAGCTCCATGGGGACCTGCATTTCCACCCTCTGTCATTATCATGATTTGCGGAAAGAGCTGGAAGGAGTTGATAATAGAGATAACAATGACAAAGAATATGGCCGGAGATATCAGGGGCAGAGTAATTTTCATCAACCGCTGCCACCAGTTTGCGCCGTCGATCCTGGCGGCATCAATATATTCGATGTTTATTCCCCGCAGGGCGCCAAGGAATATCAACCCGAAAAAACCCATATCCTTCCAGATGCTTGCCAGAACAATACCAGGCATTGCCCATTTCGCATCCTGAAGCCATCCCGGACCTTCTATACCAATAAAGCGAAGCATCTCATTAAGGGGTCCGTAGAGAGGGTTTAACACCCATTTCCAAACCAGGGCGCCTGCAACCCAGGAGGTTAGCACCGGGATATAGAATAGAACACGATAAGCGACGATTCCTTTGAAATCCATATTGAGAAGGTTTGCAACAAGGAGGGAGAAAATGAGGATTAGGGGAATATAAAGTACGATATAATACGAGGTGTGCCCTAATACCTTCCAGAATTCCGCATCGGTAAGAATTTCTTTAAAATTACCAAATCCGACAATATTCGGAATCCCCGCCTTAAGGTTCCACCTGGTAAGACCGTCCCATTTCGTCAGGCTTAAGAGGAAAGAAAATACCATGGGTATAAGGCTGAACAGAAGCAGCCCGAGGATGCTGGGGGAAAGAAAAAACAATATTGCCTTTAATTTGTTTCTTTGTATTTCAGATTGCACGATCTGCCTCCATATTATTTTACTGATAGATAGAACAAGCGGCTGCCGGGACAACCGCCTGTTATAATTACTACCAACCGGCTTTTCTTTGTTTACCCTGGGTGTTACTTAAGTTTAATCTTCTCTTCAAGCTGCTTCTGTGCATCGGCAAGTGCTTGAGCGGGGCTCTTATCTCCGTCTCTTGCCGCCTGCAGCTGCAGATTAAGGATATCCGTCATCTCACCGGCCTGTTCAACTACGGGAGGAGTCACAAGATAGTTGAGGGAATCGAACACGGCTTTTCTGTTGGCGGGAGGGGTTTTGCTGTTGTAGTCTGCCATAATCTCCGGGTAGGTGGTTGCGGGTACTTCCCAATCCGCATTCACCCTTATCTGAGCAGCCTCTTTGCTTGCAGACATGAACTTGATCCATTTAAAGGCTGCCCCTGCTACAGTGCTGTCTTTATTGATTACAATACCGTTAGCAAAGAAGTGGGTGGCCTTTTTGAGATTGCCGGGTTCTACGGCGATGTCCCATTTAAATTTACAATCCCTTGTAAAATCATGGAATGCCCAGACGCCGGTTACAATCATACCCAGTCTTCCGGATTTAAACATATTCCAGTCACCGCCGGCATTTTGCTTCGCCGAAGGCATTACATTCGATTTTAAGACCCTGTCCACCATGAACTTGAGTGTTTCTACGTTCTGAGGTGTATCTACAGTAAATTTTGTGCCGTCTTTACTCAACAGGCTGCCGCCGTTCTGCTGTACAACCTTGTAGAATTCCCAGAATTGGATTGGATGACTGATTCCAAAAATATTTTTCCCCAAAGCCCGTATCTTTTCAGCCGCTCTCTGTTCATCCGACCAGGTCCAGTTATCCGTTGGATAGGAAGCCCCTGCCCTGTTAAAGAGGTCCTTATTGTAGAACAGGAGAACCGTCGAGTAGCTTTCCGGCAGTCCATACTGTTTTCCATCCGTTCTGAAGGCTTTCAATGCATTTTTATTCAACGACGAGGTGTCGAAGCCGGACTTTTTAAAGAGAGGATCAAGGTCCATAAGGACATTCTTTTTCGCATAGGCGATAAAGTTTTCATAGTTCAGCTCGTAAGAATCGGGAGCGGAACCGGCGGCAACCCTCGTCTGCAGTAGGGTAAAGTAACTTCCAAAATCGACTGTTTTAATTTTGATCCTTATTCCGGAATTCTGATTTTCAAAGATTTCTTTCATCTGTTCCAGAACCTTGGCCCTATCGCCGGAACCGCTAAAATTCATATAGTCGACAGTTACAACCTTTTCTACACCGCCGCCAGACGCTTCCTGTTTGCCTCCGGCAGTTACCGTTGAAACAAAGATAAACATTACCATGGCTGTTACAGCCAGATTTACTATTCTTTTCATACACACATCTCCTTACTATTAAAATACTAAATTGCTGCCGGTCGATAAGTACCGATACCGGCTGACTTTTTCCTGAACCTGCATTACTTCCTATCACCTCCTTTCCTTACTACCAGCCATATCAAAACGGGATACTGAATACTTCACGTATAACCAGGGTAGCCGCACCCCTGACCCATAAATTGTTTTCGAAAACTATCGGAACCAGTTTTACCTTTTCCGCTAATCCGTAGATGGTATTCTCCTTTATCACCTTCTTCATTTCCGGAAAAATAAATTCTCCGGCCGTTGTTCCTTCCCCGCCGATTATTACCATTTCCGGATCGAGAAGATTTATCAGATTTGCTATTCCATAACCCAAATAATGTCCGGCCACCCTGAATGCTTCAACTGCGAGAGAATCACCCTGTCCGGCCGCACCGAGAATATCCGCAATACCTGCTGCCTGCTTATCAGCAAGTATGGATTTTTTCCCTTTAGCTATCTCGCTGCTTACAAACCTGCATATGGCAGGGTCAGAAGCATATGCTTCGACGCATCCCCGTTTACCACAGGAACAAAGAGGAGCATCACTGCCTGTACAGACTTTCATATGGCCGAACTCACCGGAGCCATTATGACTTCCCCTGTAGATTTTGCCGTTTATCATGGTACCCATCCCGACACCACGTCCGATTGTTACACAGATAAAATTGTCATAGCTCTTCCCGGAGCCCAGTATTTTTTCACCGATTGCGAATGTATTTACATCGTTCTCTAAATATACAGGTATGGAAAATTCCTTCTGCAGTATTTCCCTGATAGGAACACCATTCCAGTTAAGTATGGTCGACTGCAAAAGAACACCCTTTTCGGAATCTACAAGCCCGCTTATCCCTATGCCGATTCCGAGTATTTTCCGCTTAAAAGATTTTCCATTCTCAGTTTCCAATATTCTCTTAATTGCTCTTATAAGCGATTCGATGTAGGAAGCCGTATCATTTTTCCGGTTTATTTTTTCTTCCACAACCTCACCGGCTTCTCCTGTAAAGTCCACGAATGCGGCCAGAACTTTCTGCTCCATCAGTTTTACGCCGACAGCTATTCCCGCATCGTAGTTAATCTGCAGAAGAACCGGTTTCCGCCCTCCGGATGATTCTTCTTTTCCCATTTCTTTTACAAGCCCCGAAGCTAATAGATTCTCGACAAGAAGGGAGCATGTTGATTTGCTTAAACCTGTCAGCCGGGCGATTTTTGACCGGGAAACCGGACCGTAATTTTTTACGGCTTCCAGGATAACACCGAGATTGAGATTTTTAATTAATTCACTGTCACCTTTTTTTACCTTTTTCAGCATAACTAAAACCCTCACTTAGTTTGTGCATCGGACAAACTAAGTTTATCCGATCGATTTCCTCCTGTCAAGAAAAATCGGGAAATATTTTAAATTATTTTAATAGTACCCGAACTTTTCAGCAGCTTCATAAAGGGCAAGTACATTTAAAAGGGGGGAATTATCCTGGAGCAGATGCGTTGGCGAAAGGGCGAAACCTCCGCCGGGTTTCATGGTATTTAAGATTTTTTTTACATCCTCTGCAGTTTCACCCGCTGTTCCGTTTGCAACAGCTCCTGCAGTCGAAATACACCCGTGAAAAGACAATCTTGCGCCGTATTTATTC
>QILZ01000063.1 GCA_003233545.1 Spirochaetales bacterium | reverse complement strand
TGTCCTCGGCCTTTATTCCTGCTTTATCCAGCTCGATTGTAAAGGACAATTCGCTTGAAAGTGCAAAAAGATTAACAGGGAATATTATATCATTTCTTGTTCTCATCCTGGTTCCGGTGATAGTACTGGCTATAATTTTTGCAAAACCTATAATTTATATAATACTTCCGTTTCCTGAAAAGTGGAAAATCGAACTATCGGTAAGACTTTTTCGGTGGCTTATCGGCTACATAGGGTTAATCAGCATTAGCTCCGTATTAATGGCTGTATTAAATTCTCACGGTAAATTTATAATTCCGGCATTAAGCCCCCCTCTTTTCTCAATATGTGTAATAGGTTCTATAATAATTTTTTATAAGTCCATGGGAATCTATTCCGTTGCAATAGGGGTTTTATCAGGAGGAGCGGCACAGATAATTTTTCTGACACCGCTCTTTATTAAAACAGGATATAATTACAGATTTAATTTTAACTTTGGTTCTTCTGAATTTAAAAAAACATTAAAATCGTGGCTTCCCGTAGTGCTTTCAGCTTCTGTTTTTGCTGTTAATCAGCAGGTTGCTCTATACTTTGCAAGCGGACTGGAAGACGGCAGTACATCTGCCCTGGCCAATGCACTTGTTTTCTGGCAGCTTCCGTTCGGAATATTTTCGGTTTCGGTCATTACGGTATTATTCCCGAGAATGAGCAGACAAGTGGAAGGCAGAGACATTAACGGATTAAGAGAATCTTTAACACATGGTATAAAATTTATTACAATTATGATGCTTCCTGCTTCCGTAATCTACATTTTACTGGGGAGAGAAATAATAGAAGTAGCCCTGCAGAGGTATAAGTTTTCGCAGTATGGAACTGTAATGGCTTTTCGTGTCTTAAGAGGATATTCACTGGGTTTATTGAGTGTAGGGCTGTTTAATTTTTTCCAGCGGTTTTTATATTCCGGAAAGAATTACAGGACACCGTTATATTCGGCAATACTTGTCAGTATTGCCGATATTCTACTGTCTTATTGGCTGAAAGGCACTGGTTTAAGGGTAGCCGGGCTTGCAGTAGCTAATTCTATTGCATTTACTGCCGGAATCTTTTTCCAGGTAATATTCATAAAAAGAACGATTATTTTTTTTAACGGCAGGGATATACTGGTTACACTGGCAAAGTGTTTTGTTACATCTATTGTAGTAGGCCTGTTTCTGTATCTGTTTAAAAGATTTACTTTTTCTTTATGGACAGACGGCAGCTCTTTTAAAAATCTTTTTCTTATAACACTGGCTGTTCTATCGAGCATGGCAATTATAGTTGTTATGTATTATTATATGGAAATAGAGATTGTAAAGAACTATGTGGATCACAGGCGTAAAAATGTTAAAAAAACTTAAAATAATATATATACTTCTGTTTCTTGTATCCCTGCTGAACCTTTCTGCGGAGGGAAGGGATACTAAAAAAGAAAAGTTAACACCTGTTTTAAAAGATTGGAAAGATACTCTTTTATACGGAATAGGTTCGGAAGTTATGGATGTAATAAAAAGAATAAGGGAAAGCAAAGAACGGTCTCTCGATAAAGAATTACTAACAGTTTTGAAGGAATCAAAAAATATCGAAGTAAGTAAATTAATACTTAACTATTTTGAAGTAGAAAAAAATTATTCTGCACTGGATTATGCAACCAAGGTATTGGATAAATATGACGATAAACCCGAGGAGCTTGTAATATCCACACTTTCATATATTGGTTTAATAGCCAAATCCAGGGGTAAAGAATCGGATACAAAATTACGGGAGAAGTTAAAAAAAGATCTCATTAACATAATCGATAACGGCAGTACCGGTCTTGCAGCTCTGGCAATAAAAACATTGGGAAGCTTAAAATATTCGGATCAGGCTGAATATTTATTAAAAAAATATAATGATTCTGAAACAGATGAAAAACTTAAACCGGAAATAATCCTTGCTCTGGGAAATATGAAATCAGAGAAAGCAGTGGATGAACTCATCAAGATTGTTAAAGATAAGGATAATGATAAAATATTAAGAATGTATGCAAGCAATGCTCTCGGGATGATAGGGGATAAAAGGGCAATTCCTGTTTTACAGCAGTCTTTCGATGACAAGAATGCTTTGATCAGAGTATACGCAGCCTCTGCACTATCACAACTTGAACAGAGTAAAGATACCATAGACTTGCTTATCCAGGGATTAAAGGATTCCAACTGGCGGGTAAGACTGGAATGTGCAAAGGCGCTTGGTAAGATTTCCGCAAAGGCAGCCGTTAATATTCTCGAGTATAAAGTAAAACATGACCCGGTAAAAAAGGTTCAGATAGAAGCTTTGCGTACTCTTGGAAAAATCGGGGGGAAAGAGGTAACGGATTTTCTTAAAAGAATATTTAAAAATAAAAATCAAGCCGTATTTATCCGGGAAGAGGCTTTAAGTCTGCTGACTGATAAAGATTTTGTAAATTCCAAAAAAGTCATAAAGGAAGTTTTAGAGAACAGCAGTAAAATTTATGATAAGATATTTATACAGCGGATTGCGAGGATAGTATCACTTAAGGAAACAAAAGATTCGGGTGATTTACTGCAATATTTTATCAGGAGTAACGATCCGATTGCAAGAATATACGCATTGCGCGGAATTGCAAAAAATAATTTAAAAAAATTATACAGTACCGTACAGGATCTATCAGAGAACGATCCTGTCAAGGCTGTTAAAAAAGAAGCACTTTCCGTACTGAAAAAATTAAAATAATATTCTATACATCATTGATAGTATTACTGCCGGTACTGTCGATTGAATGCATTAATCGATTTATCTTTTCAAGAGGGGAAATGTATTCCTTAAAGATAATATTCATTTTATAGCCTTTTTCCGATTTAATCTGTATTTCCCTGTTTAAACAATCGACAATCTTATTATCAGTAAAGGGAAAGAATTCCTTTTTTAAAGGGATAAAAACGTAATGTCCGCCGGTATTTTTAATTATTCCGATTTTACCCGGAACCGGTACAAGAAAAATAAGGTAGGAAGATGATCCTCCTCCTATGCTTTTGGAAGAACCCGGCGGAATGGAATGAATATTTCTGAAACCGATATAGGGATTCTGAAACGAGACCCTCATTTCGATTGGTTTCGAGGCAGCTTTATGACTTACTTTTACATATTCGGAATACTCTGAAAAAGAAAGATCGGAAATCTTGTTTTTTAAATAAATAAATAGTCTTATAAAAAGATAAATAATGACAATACCGAAGATCGTATAAAGAATATAGAGAAGTATCTGAATATTAAATGATATTCCCCTTGTGCCTGTGTAATTAAATGTAATATTTCCCTCTTTCGGGGATATACGAAGATCATTATTAAAGAAAAATTTAATTCTTGCCGTTTGATTTCCCGCAGGAACACGGGCAGGCAAATGCAGATTAACGGAAAAAGTATATTTTTTCTCCGGCGGGATATTCTTAACATAAGGTTTTTTTAGTATATTTATTCCGAAATAGTTCCGGGATAATAAAATAATTTTATTTAATCTGATTATTAAAGGTTTATCAGAATAATTCCGTATGGTTAACGGCAGCTTAAAATTTTTACGAATACTGCCGAGGTTTTCAGGGTAGTACAGTTTGGGAAAACCTGTTGCATAGCCTGCAATATTCTTTTTGGTCTTTTCACTGTATGTGACAATAGGGACTTCGAGTGTTCCGGCCATTTCGGACAGGTAACTTTTCTTTGTTTTCGATTGAGACGTGATTTTACCGGGGAAATTAATAATATGAACACTCCAGCCTTCCTTTTTTATTTCCCTGACTCCGGCAAGAAGACTCTTAAGAATTTCCTTGCTGTTAAATCTGTAAGGACTGTAAGGAGGGGGATCATGAATTCCGTCGGTTAAGAGAAGAATTGTTTTTTTATTGGTTTCCGGAAGTTCTTTAGTGTATTGATAGAGAAATTTAATAGCACGAACGAGATCCGTATATTTACCTAAAGGCTGTAGAATAAGAAGTTTTTTTAATATTTTTTCTATAGTACTTTTAGTTTTTATTTTTTCGGATATATCAATCTCAGGTTTTCCCGCAAAACTCAACAGATGAAAAGTGTCGCCTTTATGCAGATTACCTGTAAGTAGATCCTTTATAAGATAATTCATTAAATCCTGAAAATATGGAAACATACTTTCCGAGGTATCTACCATGACTATAAAATCGATATTATCCGGGAAAAGATGTACGGGAAAGAGAATAATAATAATGACTAATAACAGTATAACTCTTTTCATGCGAGTATACTCAAATCCGCCTTATCGATCGATTCAATAACATAATGAAAATCATTGTCATTAATTTTAAATTCCATTTCCTCGCCGACTTTATGGTTCCACAGAGCAGCACCGAGGGGCGAGAGATAGGAAATGATATTTTTCGAAGGTTCGGATTCCCATGGCCCGAGGATTATGTATTCTTCGTTTTTATTCGTTACAAGATTTTTTAACCTGACCCTTGTACCGAAGGAAACACTTGTTGTATCAAGCTGATCTTCGTGAAATATCTGTGCCTTCTGTAAATCTTCCTGGAGTTTGGAGCTTGTTGCTTTTAATAATTCCTGCCGTTCTAATGCAGCCTTGTACTCTGCATTCTCCCGCAGATCTCCCTTCGACATGGCTACTCCTATTTCTTTTGAATTATCCGGAACTTCGACTTCGATAATATGGCGAAGTGTCCTTTGTTTTCGTTCGTAGCCCTGCCTCGTGACGAGAAGGCCCATACTGATCTTTTCCGCTTCCGGCTGGCCGTAAAATTTAAAATCAGGATATTTTTCGATAATCCTGTGCTTTATGCTTATTTTAATGGACGGATCGAGCTCCTTGATATCTTCTACAAGTGTAAACAGCCTGCTGATAGATTCGGTATCTGTGTTCATCAAAAAAGACAGAAGTCTTTCTTCTTTAAAAAGAAAATCCTGAATTTGCTTATTAAGTTTTCTGTTAAGGCTTACATCCCTTTTATTATTGATCTCCCTGTATGTAACATCGACGAGATGAATAAGCCCGATCAATATTTTTTCCAGAGAGAGGTTCAGCTTCGGAAACCATGGTTCATCGATGATATACCTGGCAAACCAGATAAAGGGTTCCCGGTATTCACGATAGCGGTCCAGTATCTGCTGAAATAGATTTTTTAAAATAGTAAAATTATTGCTGCTTACAAGTTCATCTATAATGAATTTACTCTGCTGTAAAACAAAAAGGTTGGCAAATATCCGGGGCCATTTGTCTATATATTTCTTAATATAATTTAGAAAATCATGTTTAAGTTCGGAATCATCGATACTGGAAAATATTGTCTCCACATTATCGATACTTTCAAAAAGATCACTAAAATTATAATTAAGTTCGGGGTTTAAGAACGGATATGTAGCAATAATTCTCTGAATAAGCAGATAGCTGGAAACAACATATACGGTGACATTAGCACGTGATTTTGCAAAACCTGTAAAGTAAGAAAACATTTCACCGAAGTAATCGGAATCAGGTTCTGCATGTTTTAAGAAATCCTGAATCGCCTGCACTCTGCCGAAAAAATTTCGTTCTGCTTTGAACCTGTTATAGGTCTTTTCCTCAAAAGTAATAGGATTCTCCCTTACAACAAACTCATCCGCCTTATCGGGCAGATTACCGAAAACAGGATCGGTTTTTAATATTTTTCTTGCTTCCGTATTCCATTTAGTCCATTCGGATTGTGTTAATACGTCGGGTACCAATTCCGATTTTATAACTTTCATGGTAGTAGCATTATTGTGGCTTTTTATTATAGTCTGCAGCGTCCAGGAAATATTTTCCTTTACTTTTTTCTTAAGTTCATCTTTATCCATAATGCTTTTAAGAACCCAGATGTGCTCTTTTCCGAGAATTTTAAGTGCACTTACCGCCATCTTTAATGACATTTTATGATTTTTCCGGTGTTCGAAGTCGATTATAATCTGATCATCTTTTATATTGGCAATTTTTCCTATACCCCAGTTTCTGTGGAATACATAGTTGCCCTCATCGAAAGAGATGTGTTTTTCGAAGTCAGAAATGGCGTCGTGAACATTTCTCCAGCTCTGGGTCAGATTGGATACCTTGACATATTCCTCTAGCTGACTGTGATCCTTATATTTCTCTTTGAAACATTCGATAATTTCTTTTCTCGCTGTACTGTTTTTAGATTCATAAGCTAAAATCCTTTTTAGAATAGTAATTGCCGTATCATAATCTCCGCTATTTTTATAGTACGGAAACAGTTCTTCCAGCAGTGATGCAGCTCTTTCTCTGTTTAATATTTTTGATATTTTCTGTTCGATATTAAAGAAGAAATCGATATCTTCGGGTGAATAATTAACAAGCTTTCCCCATATTTCTTTTACCTGATTAAATAATTTCTTATTTATATATCTGTAGATCGCCCTTTTGTAATATTCTATACTGCTCTCTAAATCACCTTCGAGTTCTTTTTTTTCTGCCAGCTGCTTTACGATATCAGCCTCTTCATAGTCCACTTTAATCAGTCTCTCCCAAACCTTGAATTTTTTCTCATCTTCATTATTCTTTTCATACGATTCGGCAAGTGTTCTTAAGGCATATTTATTCTCTCCGAAATCCAGGATACGGTCGCAGAGATACTCGACAATATTCCATTTATGATTATCAGAAAATATATTTATCAGCATAATAAGATGCGAGTCATCCACGAGATGCTGATGCAGTGAAATTACTCCTGAAAGGTAAAGCGCAATAATACTGTTCTTAGTATGTTTAAGATGTTCCTGACAGAGCGTTTGTACTTCCGGTTCGATGTCTTCCTCTGCAGCGGTTTCGAGCATTGTATCCAGTTCTTTAAAGTTGCTTATTGTGTAGCTGTTCAGTGTCGCCCTGGTCCACTTTTCCTCATTTAAAAGTTCAGCGAGCTTTTTGAGTATACTGTCGGACATAAATTAACTCCTCTAATTTATTTTGTGTATTCTATATATATCGATTCATCAATATTTTTTATTTTTTCAAGTATTTCTTCTATTCTGCTCTGTTCCTCGTGCACGCTTATATAATGGTCGATAAGCCAGAAGTAATGGTTTAATAGTTTGGGCAGTATAGTATCCTGATTAACGTTTTTTCCTTTTACCTCCCGTTCCAGTGCGAAAATTGTCTGCTTCAGCTTCCCGATTTCCAGGGGTCTTAACTCTCTTTTAACATTAAATACATTCCAAACATTGCCATAAACAGGTATCCATTCGGCAAGCAGATGTCTATTATAACCTTTTTTAATTAAACGCTCAACTAATTTCACAATAATCGGAGACTCTAAAATGTATAAATTGATCTGATTCGGGTTAATAAAAAATGCTTCCCGAAAGAATAACTTTGATGCCTTTAATTCGTCGATCAGCGAGTAGCAGTCGGCTAATTCCGCAAGAATTGCTGCATTTCTGAAATCAACCTGGTTTGCATTTTCAAGAAGCTGTACGGCATCTTCATAATTCCCGATTGCCTTATGGCTTCTGCCGATCTGAAGCAGAAGTGTCGGATCGTACCTGTTTGTCGTATCGAGAATACTGGTATAATCGATAAGAGCACAATTAAATATAAACTGTTTAATATTATAGATTATCAAATCGGGAACAGCATCGATATGATATAAGAAATCCTGAAATGCATTCCACTGACTCGTAAGATATTCACCACGCTGAAACCCGCCTTCTATTGTGTTATAATCCTTAAGATGTTTAATCCAGTACCTGGTGCATTTTAATGCGGAAACTATTCCTGGGTAGCCGGAGTCTATCTTAAATGCGTTTTCCAGTAAAGATTTTACTTTTGTAAATTCTCCGTTTCTAATATTTACATGGATTTCGTTTAAGATTTGTACTATTTTTTCTTCTTTAAAGGATAACTGCTCTTCTGTCATGTACCTGATGTAATTATAACATCAGATTGTTTTTAGTCAATTCAATACATACATCAGTCTGCAGGCGGCGGCAGTGTCAAAATATGAATAAATCGGAAACATATTTGCATTGAACCGTTGAATTCTGTTAGTATGGATATATGAGCAGAATAAACGATATAGTAATTGCACCTTCTATTCTTTCAGCAGATTTCAGTAATATTAGTAATGCTCTGCGTATAATTAAAGAAGGAGGAACAAAATGGGTACATCTGGACGTAATGGATGGAGAGTTTGTGCCGAATATTACTTTCGGTCCTAAAATGGTTTATGATTTAAGAAGAATAACAGAGTTTGTATTGGATACACATCTTATGATTATTAAACCCGAAAGGTATATTAAACAGTTCGCGGATGCCGGTTCTGATTATATTACGATACATTTCGAATCAACAATTCATGTGCACAAAGCACTTATGATGATAAAAGATTCAGACAAAAAGGCCGGTGTTTCGATTATACCTTCCACGCCTGTAAGCAGTATAAAAGAAGTACTGTCCTTTATCGATCTTGTTCTCGTAATGTCTGTAAATCCGGGTTTCGGAGGGCAAAAATTAATTGTCGAAACTTTAAATAAAGTTAAAATGTTAAAAGAAATACGAACAAATGAAGGCTATAATTATAAAATAGAAATCGACGGGGGGATTACAAGGGAGAATTGCAAAAATGCCGTGGATGCCGGTGTTGATATAATCGTTGCAGGTTCGACGATATTTAATGCGGCAGACCCTGCAGAAGAGATAAAATATTTAAAAAGCTGTAAATAAAAATAATATATAGTTTCTCTTACAGGGAGTCGAAAAATAAAAAGGGGATTAATACCTAATGATTATTACAAAAAAAATCTTGGTTTTCTTTGCTTTTCTGTTTTTTATATCTGCTCTTGGAGCGGGTTATTCCGAAGACAGGCAATCAAAAACTCTTCTGCTCGATGGAATAAAGTATTTTAAGAACGGAATATATAATCAGGCTATTCTGAATTTCAGAAATATTATTCTTGATCCGGAATTATCATCGGAAAAACCGGATGCATATTTCTGGATTGCGAAATCTTATATGGCATTGAAAAAGTTTAAGGATGCTGATAGAAATCTCGAATATTTTATTCTTAATTATCCTAATCATCCGTATTATTCGGAGGCAATTTACCAGAAGGGTCGTCTTTTGTACCTGGAAAACGATTATGAGAATTCGATTCAGGTCTTAAAGGGATTTATCAGTCAGTTTTCCGGCTCGCCTTTTGTTTCCAATGCGTATTATTGGGTCGGGGAAGACCTGTACTCCCTTGGCCATATCGATGAATCTTTAAAGATGTTTAAGAAAATAACCGGGAGCTATCCGAACAGCTATAAGGTAGAAGCCGCCAGGTACAAGATTTCTCTTGTTACACTAAAAAAGAGGGAACAGGAGCTTTTAAAATTGTTAAGGTGGAGTCATGAGGAATCATTAAAGACAATCGAAGAATTTCAAAGAAGAGAAAGGACGTATGAACAGGCACTTACAGCATACCAGAGAAAACTTGCTTCTTTTCAGCAGGCAGGTTATCAGCAAAGCATAGAAGAATTAAAAAAGCAGCTTTCTCAAAAAGAGGCTGAGATTGTAAATTTAAAGAAAAGTATAGAGGAAAAAGCGAACAGCATAAAAACATTAGAAGATCAACTAAAAGGATCGGAGAAAGGGAAAGTTACTATTACTCAGTCTAAATTAAATGCTCTGGAAAAAGAGAAAACCCAACTCCAAAATCTTTCGAAACTGCTTTCTGCAGAAAAAGAAGCTCTTAAGATTAAAGAAACTATACTGAAATGGCTGGAACTCAATAAGGAGAAGGGTCAATGAGACATAAAATATCTTATACTTCAATTTTCATAATATTATTTTTGTTAGCAGGTTCCTTTTCCTGGGCGCTCGAGGTACGGGAGGGAAGAATAAAATTAATACTTCACGAAGGGACAGGAAGATTCTCGCTGTATTACCTGTCGGATTTAAATAAGAAAAAATATATACCTTTCTTTGCGGATCAGGATCCGAGAACTTCTGTAATGAGTCTGCTTGTTGACAACAGAATATACAAACTCGGAGAGTCGTCGATCTTTCAGGAAAAGGCTGAAAAGACAGCCAAAGGGGCTAAATATTCCTGGATTTCGAGACAGTTGGAAATCGATGAAATATTTACTCCGATAACATCGAGTGAAGCAGCGCTTCCTGACGGAGTTAAAATCGAGATCGAAATTAAAAACCTTTCCGAGCAGAGTTTTAATATCGGTTTAAGATTATTACTCGATACATATCTTGGTGAGGAAAGTTATATACACTTTAAAACTAACAGATCAAATCAGATAGTAAAAGAGACAACCATAACAAAAAAAAATATGATAAATTACTGGGTTTCTCCGAAAGAGGGAGATCCCGGTCAATTTGGTTTGCAGAGTATTACGAAGGGAAAAGGAATCACAACACCGGATTCCATTGTCTTTGCAAACTGGAAAAGGTTAAATGATTCATCATGGTCGTATG
>QILZ01000348.1 GCA_003233545.1 Spirochaetales bacterium | reverse complement strand
TTAGCTGACCCTGCTGCTTCAGCATGGGGCATTCCGGAGTCAAGTGCGGCTTTTCTACAGGGTAATGCTGCCTTTTGCCTGGCATGGCCTACTTTAGGAGTAACTATTAACGGCGACAATCCTGATAAATCAAAGGTTGTGGGGAAATGGGCTTTGGCTGATTATCCATATGGAAAGACAGGTCTTACCGTGCTCTCTTCATGGGACCTCGGCATTCCTTCGAACTCAAAAAATAAGGATGCTGCATGGGATTTTATAAAGACATATACGAGTGCCGATAATCAGATGATATTCTTTAAAAAATACACTATTTTATCACCCAGAAAGTCATTCTGGGAAACCGAGGCATTAAAGAAATCAAAATTATATCCGCATAAAGAAGCTTCGGATCGAGGAACAAATATTTGGTGGAGAATCCCTGCCGGCACGGCAGCTCTGGGTGTAATGAGAGATGCAGTTTCCAGTTATGCAACAGGGCAATGGGGATTGGAGAAAACTGTTAAATATATGGAAAACGGTTTAAAAAAGGTTTTAAAGGATAATCCGCCGGCACCTGGAATAAAAAACGCTAACAGATAATAATCTCTTTAAAAAGCCTCTCTATTTTTACAGGGAGGCTTTTTCTTTAAATTCAATGGAGATTAATTTATATGCTTATTTCAAGAAATATCAGAGCTACAACGGGAGATAAAATTACATCGTGGGTTTTCCTGTTGCCCGTTATTATTATTTTAGCTGTAACTGCATTTATTCCTCTGGGATATGGAGTTTTTTTAAGTTTTCATAAATTCCAATTAAATGTACCTAATGCAAAACCGGTATATATAGGACTTTCAAACTTTGAATTCATGAAAGACAAGCTGTTTATTAAATCACTAACGAATAATATTATTTTTGCTACTGTTTCGGTAAGTATGGAACTTGTTTTTGGACTGGTAATTGCGATGATACTCTCTGAGGATAAGAAAATGTCACGTGTAATGATTACGATTATATTAATACCGATGATAATAGCTCCTGTTGTTGCAGGAACCCTATGGCGGATGATGCTGGATAGTACATATGGTGTTGTAGATTATTTTTTAGAGTTAATTCACATTCCGGGAGTGAGATGGCTCAGTGATCCTAAAATTGCTCTTTATTCGGTAATACTTGTGGATTTTTGGAAATTTACTCCGTATGTCCTCGGTTAAAACAATTCCGAGAAGTTTTATGGATTCAGCAAGAGTCGATGGTGCATCTCCCTGGAAGCTTTTTTATCGCATTGTACTCCCAATTATTTCTCCTGTAATTATAATTGTTGCGATGATTAGATTTATAGATGCATTTAAAGTATTCGACCTGGTATTTGTTATGACGGGCGGCGGACCGGGTAATGCTACGGAAGTGCTTCCCACATATATTTACAGAGAAGGAATAAAATATTTCAGGATAGGATTCGCATCTTCTGTTGCAGTCGTTTTTATTATTGTAATGTTTTTAATATCAGGAATATTCATCAGATTGCGGACGATTCAATTAAACAGGGTAGAATAACAGATGCTTAAAATGAATATAGGAATACACAAAAAGAGTTATCTAAGCAATTTCTTAGGGTGGCCCGTTAAGGTTATAATTATTGCGGTTATCCTGGTGGTTATCTTATTTCCGTTTTACTGGCTTATCAGTAACTCACTAAAGGTAGAACAGGAATATTTTGCAAAGCCACCTGTAATCATCCCATCCCAGGTAACTATAAAAAATTACGTAGATATTTTTACAAAGTACCAGGTAGGACAAGGGCTTTTGAATTCTGTAATAATTGCCACATTTACTATGGTTCTTTCCCTGATAACAGGTAGTCTTGCTTCGTATGCTTTGATTAATGGTATTCTCCCAAAAAAAATAAAGTCCGTTCTTGCTTTATGGTTTCTAATACAAAAAATGTATCCTGCGGTTGTAATTGCCGTACCTATTTTCTTTGTAATTAACAAGCTTGGGTTAATGGATACACGGATATCCTTAATTATGATGAATACAAGTTTTAATTTACCTTTAGTAATTCTTTTATTAATCGGCTTTTATGCGGAAGCCCCGTTCGAAATAGAAGAACAGGCTATGTTGGACGGGTGTAATCTTTTTCAGCGTTTTCTGTTTGTTACTACACCTATGATAAAGGCAGGATTGGTTGCTGTTTCCATTCTCGTTTTTCTGGCAAGTTGGAATGAATTTCTTTTTGCTGCAATTCTAACAATAATCAGAGCAAAACCGTTAACAGTAATTATTGCCGGCTTTATTACTGATAAGGGCTTAATTTGGGGACCAATGGCTGCCATGGGTTGTGTTGTTGTTTTTCCGGTATTAATAATGATGTGGGCAATGCAGAAGAACTTTATTGGCGGTGTTTCAGCGGGCGCATTAAAAGGGTAAGCAACAGATATAAGTTTTATCATACTACAAATTATAAATTATGAAGAGAAATATAACTAATAAAAATAATACTGAAAAGCGTAAAAGATATCTTGAATCGATGTTGAATAAATTATGCGTTATTCTCGGACCAAGGCCGGCAGGCAGCGAAAATTATAATGAGTCTGTAAATATTATTAAAAATGAGCTTGAAAAATGTGTCAGGCTTGTCGAAATCGACCATTTTGTTTTTGATTACTGGGAATTAAAAGAAAAACCAAGGCTGATCTGTGAAACAAAGGAACTGGAAGTTTGGCCTTATTATGGAAGCAAGGATACTTCAGAAAAAGGAATAGATGGTAAAATAAAGAAAATTAAAGCAAAGGAGCCGGTCTTTGGGTTGTACGATAAAAACTTAAGGAAAATACAGGCATATATTACTATCAGCCCTTTTGGCAAGGCGGTTCCACGATTTGCCTGGGAGCCTGAATTTAAAATGGTTCCGGCAGTAACTGTAGGCAGACAGGATCAAAAGGCGCTTGAAAGAGCAATCTCACAAGAAGCCCGTGTCAACCTTAAATTTAAGGCAGAAACTATTAAGAATAAAGAATCGTACAGCGTCATCGGTTATCTCCCGGGAGAAAGCAAAGATGAAATTCTCTTTTTAGCTCATGCAGATACACACAGCAACACTCCCGGTGCAAATGATAATACAGCGTCGTTAATAACGATGTTTATGATAGCATGTGAGCTTTCCAAGACGAAGCATAAATATTCGATTACTTTTGCTGCCACCGGGGGAGAAGAAGTTGGTCATCTCGGGGCTGCACATTATGCTGAAACAAGAAAGAACAGAGGCGATATCCACCGAATTAAAATCTCTATAAACTTTGATTCTCTGACTTACGGGCCGAATATGATTATTTACTCAAAGGATAAAGAATTAAGTTCATTAATTACAAAAATATACAAAGAGTTAAAGCTTAAAGGGACAATTCAGGTAATTAGTGAGAATGACACTCTCGATGGTGAAGTTTTTATTAAAGCCGGTGCACGGGGAATCTATGTAAACAGCAGGGGTTATGATAAAACAAAACTCAAGTTATGGCATCGGCCGGAAGATTTACCCGGATCAGTTGATTTTGAATTGGCGGAAAATGGCTTCTTGGTATTCACAGAACTTATTAAACAGATAGAAGACAGGAATTTAATTTAAGATTACGGGAAAACTAATGTTGCTTTGTTAAACAAAAGGATAATGTTATGGAAAAAATGTCGTTAAAAGAATTAAAAGGATTTTATATCAATCATCTCTTTAATAATTTAATTTCTTTCTGGTTAAATTATGGGATAGACCGGACTAACGGAGGGTTTTTTACATGCTTCAATAATTATGGAGACAAACTTGTTTCTAAAAATAAATATGTATGGTCACAGGGCAGGTTTCTGTGGATGTTATCACACGTTTACCATTTTTTCTATGAATATTTAGATACTGAAAAGCGTTCTATAATAAAAGATGCCTCGGAAAAAGCGGCGGGATTTCTCGAAGAGCATGCTATTTTACCGGATTTAAAATGTGTCTGGGTTTTAGATGAAAAGGGCCATGCACTGAATACGGGTAAAGAAAATAAAGAGTACGATCTCGGTATAGAGGCTGATCATTTTTTAATTTACGGCATGGGTGAATTCGCAAGGGCATTTAATAAAAGAAAATATTACGAATTGGCGGTCAAATTGTTCGGTAGTGTATATGACAGGTTGAAAAATGGAAATTATAAAACAGCTCCCTATGGAAAACCAAATGGTTATAAAGTGCATGGTAAATCCATGATACTGCTGGAGACTGCTCAGGAGCTTGCAGATATTGCGAGATACTTTGATGATTTTGACTATTCTAAAAAACTTATGAAAATTGCAAAAGAATCAATTATAGAAACAGTGAATAATTTTGTTAAAAAGGATGAAGAAATTCTGGTTGAAATGGTAAGAGAAGATGAAGAAGAAGCTTACGAAGAATTAATCGGAAGCTATTTTAATCCTGGTCATTCTCTCGAAGATGCATGGTTTATGATACATTATGCCGAAAAAACCGGTGATTTAACTACAATGAAAACAGCAATCGATATAGTAAAATGGATGGCTGTAAAGGGTTGGGATAAAGAATATGGAGGCCTGCCTCAATTTCTGCATAAAAACGGAGGGCCTCCAACCGGATTAGTGAAAGATAAAAATAAAAAAGATCATATGGTAAAAGAACTGGAAGAAAATTGGGACAAAAAGTTATGGTGGGTTCACTCGGAAGCTCTTTATGCATTACTGCGTTCATATGAACAAACAGGTGATCATTGGTTTTTAGAAACTTATTGGCAATATCATGGATATGTTTTTAAGACATTTCCTAATCCTGATGAAAAAATAAGAGAGTGGATTCAGATTAGGGACAGAAGGGGTAAACCTGTGGATACCATAGTTGCTCTGCCTGTAAAGGACCCGTATCACATTACAAGGGCTTTTATGCATATTATTAAAAGTTTAGATAGAATTATTGGATAGGAAATATAAGTATGAGTAATAGAGAAGATTTTTTAAGAGTGCTAAACGGGGAAAAGCCGGAACGGATACCCTTAATAACAAGTGGTTTCTGGAGTGAAAGAGCTATTCACAAATTTGCTCCTCCGAGTTGTTATGATGAAAATACATATTACCTGCCTTCGGATGATCCTCCGGGAAAAACTTTTTCTAAAGAGCCACGTACTGAACAAAGCAGAAAGCGTGCTGTTAATATGGCTGAATATATGGATATGGCTACTATAGGTGTTGGCAAAGGCGGCGTTTTCCCTTTCGGACATGGCGGCCCCGGAGAGATTCAGCCTACGGTAATCGAACGAACCGATCAGTATAAGATTGTCGAGTACGAAGGCGGTCATAAACGAAAAATAGATTTTCATCCGCATGCGATTCAATACTTTGACTTTCCTGTAAAAGATGAAGGTGATTTGGAAAAGTTAGAACTTCCTGATATGAGTAATCCTGGCAGGTTTAAGGATATTCAGGAAGACAGTAAGTATTTTAAAGATGCAGGTTTTGTGCCGACCGGATCAATCCAGGGATTTTTTTCAGGAATTCACAATTCGTTCATGGATTTTTCCACAGTAATGATGAATTTGGTTTTAAAACCGGACTTTATGAAAAAATTCACAAGAATTTTAGCGGAATTTAGCTTACAAGCAGTCGAAATGTATTTAGAAAGAGGAGTCGAGGTTATAGATGTTTGCGATGATTTTGGAAATGCAGACGGACTTTTATTATCACCCGAATTGATAAGGAAATATTTTATTCCATGGTACGAAGAACTGGCGCATTTAATACATAAGTACGGAGCTTTTTTACACCTGCATTCCCATGGGAATATAGGTTCTATAATACCCGATATAATTGCTGCCGGAGTGGATATCGTTAATCCTTTCGACCGGGTTGAAAACCCGAATTTAACTGATTTAGTAAAAAAATATAGCGATAAAGTCGTATTCTGTGGTGGAATGGTTGGTGATCTATATCGTTATTCCATTGATAAAGTAGAGATATTTACAAAAAGGGCGTGTAAACTATCACAAATATCAGGTTATCATTACATTTTTATGGCAACCGAAGCACCTGAAGAATTGGCGCTACATGATTGGGAAAAGTGGCGGCAAATATTTAAAAGAGAAAGAATTTTAAAATGAAAAAAGAAAAAATAGATAAGCTTAAGAATTATTTTTATAACCAACTTGTTAATGATACGGTTCTGTTTTGGGTTAATAATTCGATAGATTATAAACACGGAGGATTTTTAACCTACCTCGACAGAAAGGGTGATGTATTATCAACGGATAAATCGATGTGGATTCAGGGCAGGGCGGCATGGTTGTTTGCACGTATGTATAATGAGCTTGAAAAAAGAGATGAATGGCTGGAGTTGTCTCATCATGGTATTGAATTTATAAAAAAATACGGATTTGATACTGACGGACGTATGTTCTTTACCGTAACAAGGGAGGGTAAACCTTTAAGGAAACGCAGGTATCTTTTTACGGAAACCTTTGCTGTTATTGCATTAGCAGAGTATGCGAGAGCGTCCGGTGATAAGGAAGCTCTGTCTGTTGCAAAAAATATTCTGGAAATGGTACTTAATTTTTACAGGACAAAAGGTTCTTTGCCGGCAAAAGTCTATCCGGAAACCAGGCAGACACGCAGCCTTTCTATGCCTATGATTCTGATAAATACAATTCAAGTTTTAAGAAAAGCGGAAAATGATGAAAAGTATAATAAACTGATAGATGAATTCATAGGAGAGATTTTTACATATTTTGCAAAGGACGAGTCCGGAATTCTTCTCGAGACTGTAGGTATTAATGGTGAATTTATAGATTTGCCTGAGGGAAGATGTATAGATCCCGGACATGAAATCGAAATATGCTGGTTCTTAATGGAAGAAGGAAGGATTAGAAATAATAGACGGTTAATTAATAAGATTTTACCATTTTTAGATTCTGCGCTTGAACTGGGTTGGGATAAAAAATACGGCGGCTTATTTTACTTTGTAGATATAGAAGGAAAACAGGCAGAACAACTCGAATGGGACATGAAATTATGGTGGCCTCATAATGAGGCAATATATGCAACTTTCTTAGCTTATAATTTAACAGGTAAAAAGAAATATCTCGACTGGTTCGAGAAAATATTGGATTGGTCCTTAAAACATTTTCCTGATAAAGAGTATGGGGAATGGTTCGGTTATCTTCATCGGGATGGGACCATTGCTCTGGATTTTAAAGGTAATAATTGGAAGGGGCCTTTTCATCTCCCAAGACAGGAGCTTAATATGTATCTTCTGCTTTCAAATTACTTAAAAAATAGTAATGAGTAATAGAAAATTATTATTTATCAGGATGGAGTTAAATAAATGAAATTAACGCGGAGAGAAGCATTATTAAAACTGATCAAAGAAAAAAAGAATATCGGATACATTCCGTTTTCTACTTACGGAGTCGATAGGTACAGCCATAAATGGATGGCAGAAGATCCTTCTTACCGGGAAGTATTGGAATATTCCGATAAGTACGATCATATACAGGTTTCGTATCTTCCATATTGGTGGTCATTCGGGCTAACCGATATTCTGGAAGTCGAAGATCCTGAACAAAAAGAAGAAAGTATTTATCAAAAAGGAGATACTACTTATTATCACTATACGCTGCATACACCAATTAAAGACCTTACTGCGGAATATAAACGGATTAAAGGGAATATGTCAATTTGGAGAGAGGATAATTTAATTAAAACGGATCAGGACATAGATTCTTTTTTATCCATGACTTTTAAACCGAAATTGCCTGATATTAAAATATATAAAAAGCTTCTCTTGCAGTTAGGAGAATCCGGGATAATGCAGGTTCAGATGCCGAATCCGATTGGATTGATAATCGAAAACATGGGATATGAAGATTTTCTGCTCCGTGTTTATACCATGCCGGAAAAAGTCGATGCGCTATTAGAGAAGGCACAACAAATTATTATGAACTGGCTTGATATTATCTTACGGGCAGGAATTGGTGAATCGTTCCGCATCTGCGGCGCAGAGTACTGCGCACCGCCCATGGCATCTCCCGACTTTTATCACCATTCTGTAACTGAATTTGATAAGCCTATTGTAAAAATGATTCATGGCGCAGATGGTATTGTGCGGTATCATTGTCATGGTCCTATTAGTAAAATATTAGATGATTTTATGGAACTCGGAGTAGATGCGATCGATCCGTGCGAGCCTTCTCCTGATGGTGATATTTCTCTTGGCGATATAGCATGCCGTGTCGAAAACTCTATGGTTATCATGGGTAATATCGAATTAGATGCATTCGATCGTGCTTCGACAGAAGAAATTGAAAAACTGGTGGCAACAGCAATCGAAGAGGCCGGATCTAAAGCTCCCTTTTTACTAATGCCTACGAGTTCTCCATTTATAAGTCCGTTACCTGTAAAAACTTCTGATAATATTATTTCATTTATAAATGCAGCTGTAAAGTATGGAGGATGAATAATCAAAGTTTATAATCTTTACAGGCTTTAACCATAGCTTTCAGGTTTGCTAAAGGTGTCATTCTGGGCACACCGCAACCGGGGGACATTACAATCCCTGTATTAAAGTTCCCGCTTTTAAGAATATTTATAGTGGCCTTGTATATCGCCTCGGGACTTTTCATTAATAAAAAGGTAGTATCAAGATTACCTTTAAGAGATATTTTATCTCCGAGCAGCCGGCGGGCGGTAGTCATTTGCACTTTAGAATCTACCTCGAATCCCCGGATGTTTAAACCTTTTACGAATTGTAAAATATGCCGGGTATCACCACATATATGAATCCAGAGATCGCAGTTTTTACCTGACAGAGCATCTATGGTTTTCTGCTGATAGGGCAGAACAAATTTTTTATAATGTTCGGGACTAATAAGGCTCGCCGTCGCATCTCCGTATTGAATACCGTGTACTCCCGTTGCAATCATGTATTTGCCGTAAGTGATAACCACTTCGGTACAGAAATCTAAAAAATCTTTGAGCAATTGTTCGTCTTCCGTAACGATATCCAGTAAAAAGCTTTGAGTACCTCTTAATATTGCTGCGAGACTAAAGGGTCCGCTGTCGATATTAGCCTGAATATAGTACTTATTACCTGCTTCCCGGACTACTTTTTTTGCTGCAGCAAGTACGGTCTGCATTCCGGGTGCTGTTTCGGGATCGGGCACCTTAAGTTTTGTATATTCTTTCACTGACTGCAGTATCGCTTTTTTGCTGTAGGATTCATCATCTTCCGGAAAAGTCAGATTACCTCCGAGAGCCTGGTGACAGACCCAGTTGTCTCTGGATACATATATTCCGTCACTGCCGGTTAAATCGCGGGCCTTCATAAGTGTATCGGCCATGATTTCCGGGTTAAGGTTGTATTCTCTCTGTTTTACGCCTAACAGCCGGCAGGCAGATGCTAAGAGAATCGGGAAAGTCGGAATACGGTCTATCTTTTCTCCCCGGATCGATTTTCGGGTTCGCTCCAGACTATTCAACAGGCACACCTTTTATAGATATTACTACAACTATTCTCTCTCAAAGTCAAATAATTCTTATGGAACTAAAGCTGACTCCGGTAAAACAACAATACCAGAAACAATAAGAAGGATGAATGAAAATTACACATATTATACTTTTCTTCGATAGATTTGCCTAAAAAATTGTCAGAGAGTAAAAAGTAGATTGTTTTACCTGCATGGGTATTGCCGGTATCATGGATCGGATAGTGTCTTAAAGGGAAAAGTCAGCATGACGCAATAAAGTCTATACAAGCTAAAGTACAGGAAGATAAATCATGGAGTGTAAGTATTGATTTAAAGAGATTCTTTGATGAAATACCTCATGGACTTATACTAAAGCTGATAAGGGAAACATTTCCTATTCCCGTATCCTTTCTTAGATAATTGAAATGGAGTATGAGAGCAAGCTGGGGAGAGAACGGCTTGCCAGAATAGGCAGAGCTGAAATCCCTACAGAATACTCCATTTAAACCTATCCGTTTAACCTGCAGCCGAAATTAAACAGAAAAAGGATTATGGAAGCTTACGATTCTATTCTCCAATACAAAATTCTAAAAACAGAAATCCTTTTTCTCTCCTTAATCTGTGTATGCTCCTGTCCTGCCTTCCATGGCAGAACAGACTTTGTTTTAAATAGTGTTTTAACCTTCTTTTTTAAAGTTAAAAAATATATATGGTTACTTCCATTTCCATTAGAGCCGGAAGAATGAAATGAGTATTCCCGGAAGTATTCCGGCATGTAAGGGCTGATAGATAATAGGTCGTTTAGCAGCAGGTACTGAAACGGAAAACTATAATGGTATAGGCCTTAGGAATTTATCAATCTATCGTAATCTGAGTGTTTCTCAATCCAGAACCAAATTAAATTTTCCTGTCTTTCTACTGCTAAAGCTCTATACCTGCGTCCTATTTTTACCGACCAATATACATCCACTTTTTTAAGGTGAAGATAAGGATGTTTCACAGCTTAGTACATTTATCTTCTTGAAACTCTTTAATAGCCTGTTTTGCAAGTTTATCTAACTTTCCATTCTGTACGTCTTCTTCAAATTCCCGATCCCACTCTTTTGCTTTAAAATCTTCAAACCAGTCACTAAGACGAACCACTTCTTTTCGTGGTAAACGGGAAATTGCAGATTTTATTTCCTCTACTGTGGACATGATTTAGTAATATATCACCACTTACTTTCAGGCAAGTCCATAAAAGGGAATACTTTTTAAGCATAAGGTACTCTAATGCCGGGAGCCTGTTTAAACAGGCTCCCGGCATTAAAAGACCTGTTACCTGCCTATCTATCTCATGAGGAGATACTTGATTGCAAAACCCTCCGTATACCGGAATGATGGCGCTTACGGCCGATAGAACCTCAGTGATCAAATAGTTGTGAATGGTAAACTAAATTCCCAGTAAGGTGATTAGACAAGGCCACTGTGCAAGAAGTGGTAGAGGATCTAAAGGAGAGATTTAGAATGGAGAAAGCCATTATTGTGGGGGAATCGGGGGATGATAACTATTAAGAATATAGAGATGATCAAAGGGCAAGAATACGAGTACATCCTGGGATTAGATAAGAGGAATCGTAAAGTGATTGGTCATCTGCTTACGAAAGTGGTAAAAAACCCTGACGATCTGCTTCAGGTGTCTGGCTATTCTGATTTGACACCTGTGCTTCAGAAGAAATATCCAAAGGAGATTCGATTCATAGCCGGATATAATAAGAAGCAGCAAGGAAAACACGAAGGAAACGGGATAGAAATATCGCTTTATTTCTCAAGCTCATAGGGGAAGCCAAGCTGGAAGGGGATTTGAAAACGGTTAAGAAATTAAATGACAGATTAAAATCATTCCTCTCCAAAAAGCACATGACAAGATTGTATAACCTTAGCAGGGAAAAGATGGAGGAAAAGGACGATGTTTATCGATTGGAAGTTAAGGAAATGGCAGCTGTTATAGAAGGAGCCAATTTTCTGTCTATTGCAAGGTGTGTTAGAAAATATTTAATATCTTTTTCTTTAGTATCTCCCGGACTTTTATAATTTATAAACTGTGCAAAATGCTTTATCCAGTTAATGTATGATTTTTCAGTACGGTGTTCCCTGCCCACTCTCTTTGCCAACACCTGCCAAATCAAATAGCAAAACCTTGTCAGACTTAGTTGCCTAAGT
>QILZ01000269.1 GCA_003233545.1 Spirochaetales bacterium | reverse complement strand
CTGTGCCTCTCTTTGCCTTTGGTCCGAATGCTCTTAAGTTTACCGGTTTGCAGGATAACACGGAAATACCCCGTAAAATAGCACGTTTGACAGGACTATCGAACTTTCCCCGAAGTTTAAACCAGCGTATGGAATAAATCGGAATAAAAGGAAAACAAGGCGCCTAACGGTAATCAACTGTGAATCATTTTGTACA
The DNA here is from genome assembly GCA_003233545.1 of Spirochaetales bacterium. Classification (GTDB taxonomy): domain Bacteria; phylum Spirochaetota; class Spirochaetia; order SZUA-6; family SZUA-6; genus SZUA-6. The sequence continues at coordinate 10,482 of QILZ01000269.1, read as the reverse complement.
GGATAAAGTATCAAAATAATTGATACTATCCGGAATATCCGGCTATTCTATTGAAATATACCCATTATTTTTATTTCTAATCAAATATTATTAATCTCTCTTGACATGTCGTGGCGGTAAGATTATGATTAACGTAATACCTGTTATTTATCAATATTATTGATATTATATAGTTTAACTTATAACGAGAATGAAATGCATTTATAACGGGTATTACACCTCCCGTTTGGGAGGTTAATTTAATTTAAGTTATTATGTATTAGTATGGAGGAAAGAATCATGGTAAAGAAGAGATGCAAATCGAAGAAACTCATTTTTATCGCCTTTATGCTCCTGTTTGGAATGCTCGGCGTTCTTGCTTTTGCAGGAGGGCAAAAAGAAGGCAAAAAAGCAGAAAAAGGTAAAGCGGCAGCTACTGTCGTACCGGCAGGAGTCACAAAGATTATCTACTGGGAGTTTTTCGGCGGTGGTGATGGAATCAGAATGAAACAGATCGTCGATGACTTTAATAAAAGTCAGAATAAGTTGTTTGTCGAGATGTCCACTTTGGCCTGGGGCGAACCATTTTATACCAAAGTTCATACTGCGGTCGTAGCAGGCAAAACCCCCGATGTTATGAGTTATCATCTTTCACATTTTCCGGCCGGCGTAAAAGACCTGCGTCCGTTTACGGAATCCGAGCTGGCAAATGCCGGTATGCCGATAAAAGATTTTAACCCTGAAATAATTAAAAGGTCATTAACGATCAGCAAAGCTTACGGAACCCCGGGAGTGCTGTATGGTGTACCGATCGATACCCACACTCTGGTTCTGTATTACAATAAGGATTTACTGAAGAAAGCAGGGTTACTGGGACCGGATGGAAAACCAATAGGGCTTAACGGAATTGATAATTTTACCAGGGCACTTAAACAGATCAAAGACAAAACCGGTATACTGCCGATAGCCACGGCTAATGATCCTGCTTCGGTATGGAGGATATGGTATACACTATTTAAGCAACAAGGCGGGAAACTCGTTAAAAACGGTAATCAGGTTTATCTAAACGATATTGAAAAGCAAGGCAAGAAATCGCTGCAGGTGATGGTTAACTGGACCAAAGATGGTTTGGTTGCCCGCGACACATCCTACCCTGCAATGGTTGCGTTGTTCAGTGCAGGCAGATCGGCATTCATGATTAATGGTAACTGGGAAGTTCCGACTATGGTAGATCTGCAGAAAAAGGGAAAACTGTCTTTTAAGTACGGCATAATGGCATTCCCCAAATTATACAACAACCAGGATACCTGGGCAGATTCTCACAATCTTGCAATCCCGAATAATACCAAGAATCCTATTTCGAAGGAAAAGCTCAAGGATGTTCTTATATTTATCGCTTACCTGGAAAAGAACTCCCTGATCTGGGCCGGCGGCGGACATATTCCGATGTGGTTGCCCGTTACCGAAAGCTCTGCATATAAGCAGCTTGTGCCGAATAACGAGTATAGCAGCCGGGCAATAAAAGATGCAGTTTATGAACCGATAAATCCTATATTCGGAGTGGGTAATCCTACTTATGATACAGTCGGCAACTTTTTAACACCCGCGTTAACCGGGAAGCTTACAATAGATCAGGCGATTACAAAGTTCAAACAACGGCTAAAGAGCTTTCTCAAATAATAAATAGAATAATGATTATGAAGAGCCCGTGTGGTTTATCTCCGGGCTCTTCAATTAAAGAAATCGTCTAACGGAAAACAATACAATGAGTCAGAATAAAAGAAAGTCAATTTCACGAGAGAAAGGGGCAGGAACAATTCGCCGCTTAAAAAAAACCAGTCCCCTCAGAGTGATCTTTTTTCTCATTGCACCATTTACAGCCGCTTATCTGGCATTTCTTATTTATCCTTTGATTCGTGTAATACTTTTGAGCTTTACCAATGCCGATATCGCAGGTAAGGGGAATTTTATCGGCCTGGGCAACTATGCGCATTTAATAAAAGATCCTCAGTTTTGGGCGTCTTTATGGCACACGATATACTTTATCCTACTCACCGTAATTCCAAACACTGCCCTTGGGTTGATGTTTGCTCTCATGATAATACGGTTACGCCGTCTCGGAAGCACTGTTATGGTAATGCTCTTTCTTTCCTACGTTCTCCCTGTCAGTGTTGTTACCAACATCTGGTTATGGATTTTGGATCCGAACTTCGGAATAATAAACTTTATTTTCAATATCAAGGTGAGCTGGTTTCAGGATCCCGGATGGGCAATGCCTGCTGTCGCTTTTGTAACCATTTGGTGGACGGTAGGATTTAACATACTACTGTTCATTGCGGGTCTGCGTAACATACCCGTAGAATACTATGAAGCTGCGGCCTTAGATGGCGCTACAACAGGTTTTCAGACTTTTCGTTATATTACCTGGCCCTTGATATGGCCGGTTACTTCCCTTGTTTTAATCCTTCAGCTCATTGCACAGTGGCAGATTTTTAATCAGGTATACCTGTTAACCAGAGGAGGGCCGTTCGACAAGACACTCGTTGTTCTACAATACATGTACCGGGAGGCCTTTCAGCAGCATCACGGAGGATATGCTTCTGCTATTGCCGTAGCGTTATTTATCCTCATCTTGATTACTTCGATAATACAGATTCGTTTCCTTAAAGCGGGAGGCAAAAATGAATAGAAAAAAATATACGATCCTGGGATTATCTGCTACACTGCTGACAATCATTATTAGTGTTTTCTGGATTTTCCCTCTTTACTGGGGTCTAAAGACTTCTCTGACACCAGATATGAAAACCGTAGCATTCCCGCCGACCTGGATTCCGCATCCCCTGACTTTTAATTCGTTCACTTATGTTTTCAAGAATAGTCCCATTTTAAGATGGTACCTTAATAGTGTGTTTACTTCCCTGGTTATTACGGTCGTGGTGATAATTCTTACAATGTTTTGTGCCTATGCACTGTCACAGCTTAATTTCCGTGGCAAGCGTTTGTTGTTCTTATTCTTTTTGGCAGGTTTTATGATTCCAGGCGCAACAAATGTCGTTCCGCTTTTTATGTTTATGAACCGTCTTAACCTGGTGAATACCTACTGGGGTTTAATTTTGCCCCAGCTTGCCGCTCCGATAACAGTAATCATATATAAGCGGTTTTTCGATCAGGTGCCAAAGGAATTAAGTGATGCCATGTGTATAGACGGAGCAGGGGAATTCCGTATCCTTTTCAGGTTATTTCTTCCACTGAATTGGGGAGTAACATGGGCATTGGCAATAGTTTTGTTTACCTGGTCATGGAACAACTTCTTCTGGCCGTTTATAATTTTAAACTCGACTCCGATGCTGACTATTCCGGTTGGTATTACACAGGTTCAATCTGCCTACGGGGTACAGTATTCTGAAACAATGGCAACTGCGATTCTTGCCGCTCTGCCGACGGCCATTCTGTATATAGTATTCCATCGTCAGGTGGCTAAAGGAATTGCTGTAACGGCGGGTCTGAAATGAGGCAGAAATACACAGGATCAGTTCATCACAGGCAGCGGTTACATAAAGCAATCCGGGTAGTTATTGTCATGTCTCTTTTTTTCCCGGTAGTTAGCTTTGTTTATGGTGGGGGTATGATGAGTTCTTCTACATTAAAGGTAAAGGGTGATATTCTGCATGTACATGATCCCAGCATTATCAAAGATAAGAATACGTATTACCTTTTTACAACGGGAAATAATATTCCTGTCCGGTATTCGACCGATCTCATTCATTGGAAATCCGGCGGTACTGTTTTTGACAGGATGCCGGATTGGGCTTCGAAGGATTTGCCTCTTGCCGATAACATCTGGGCTCCGGATATTTCATATTTCAATGGCAAATATCATCTTTACTATGCCGTATCGACATTTGGCAGTAATTATTCCTATATCGGTTTAGCAACCAACCAAACGTTAGACCCGAAAAGTACCGAATTTCATTGGGTGGACGAGGGGGAGGTCATCGGGTCGCTGCCTTCTGATAACTGGAATGCTATCGATCCCAATATCGTTATCGATGCGGCCGGCAGTCCGTGGCTGGCTTTTGGAAGTTTCTGGAGCGGATTAAAAATAATAAAAATTGATCAAACTACAGGTAAGCCATACAGGAATGAACGGAAAATTATTTCGATAGCCAGCCGGTTAAAGCCTCCGAATGCGATCGAAGCCTCGTTTATTGTTTACAGGGATGGTTACTATTACCTGTTTGCTTCCTTCGATTTTTGCTGCCGCGGTGTAAACAGTACATACAAAATCAGAGTAGGCCGGTCAAAAAATGTTACCGGCCCCTATGTCGATCAGGAGGGCACATCATTGATGAAAGGGGGAGGTACACTGCTTGCTGAAAGTACAGAGCGGTGGCGCGGACCGGGCGGAGAGTCCATCCTTCATGATACTAACGGGAAATGGTGGATCGTATATCACTCCTATGATGCTGAATTATCAGGTATGCCGGTTTTAAGGATTAGTCGTCTAATCTGGAACAGTAAGGGGTGGCCTTTACCTGTGACATCCCTTTCTTCTTCTATACAGTAACGGACACCAAAAGGAATTGGTTTAAAATACATAGTCTCTCTTGACATAATAGGAGAGGAAAATTAGGATAGGCACAGTTGAGTATCAATATTATTGATATACAGTTAAGAAGCTTTTAGATAATGGAAGAGAAACTTTTAGTAATTCAGGTAGATACGGAAAAAAATGATGCATTTAAAATATTAAATGCCCTTGCTTCGAATATCAGACTGGATATACTCGATCTCCTTAAAGATAAAAAGCTCAATGTTAGTGAGATTGCTAAAAAACTATCTATTCCTCAATCTACCGTATCCACCAATCTTAAATTCTTAGAAGAGGCCGATTTAATAAAGGTAGAGATTGCCTCAGGGAAAAAGGGGGCTCAAAAGCTTTGCTCGCCACGGTATGAGGAGATAGTTTTTCAACTTCCCAGTATGAAAAGAAAACCGCAGGAAAATATCATCGAAGTGGAAATGCCGGTAGGCCTGTATACGGATTATAAAGTAAGCCCTCCATGCGGTCTGTGCTCGACAGAAAAGATCATTGGTTACCTCGATGTGCCAAAATCATTTTTTGAGCCTGCCCGTGCTAAGGCAAGTTTAATATGGTTCGAAAAAGGATTTGTAGAATACAAATTCCCCAATAATTTACCTGTCGATAGAAAACCAAAAAAAATTGAGATAAGCATAGAGCTGTCCTCGGAAGTCGTCGGTACCAACAAAAATTGGCCATCGGATATAACATTATGGATAGATGGTGTCGAGATAGGAACGTGGACCTCTCCGGGCGATTTTGGTGATAAGAGAGGAAAGCTTACACCTGAATGGTGGAAACTTGCCGGCTCACAGTATGGAATGCTTAAAAAATGGAGTGTAACTAAAACCGGGTCCCTGGTAGATGGAATAAATGTTTCCGGGGTAAAGATAACTGATCTTGGAATTAAAAGTCATACCTCGATAAAAGTTAAAATCGGAATAAAAGAAGATGCCAAAAATATTGGAGGCATAAACATATTTGGCAGCGGTTTTGGTAACTATGCTCAGGATATTATCATGAGGTTAGAGCTGGAGTAAATATTTACTGCCTGAATTGTTCTGTTGCATCCTGCTTTTATAGGTATTCCTGAGTTCTGCTATGCCTTCACTGAACCGGCAGTAAGTCCTTCGACCAACCGCGTCTGCACAAACGAAAAGAGCAGAATCGTCGGTACTATCGTCAGAACCGTTGCCGCGGCAACCTGGCCCCAACGAAGCAGCAGCGAGCTGGAGAGACGTTGAAGCGCAAGTGTAAGGGTCGCAGTTTTTTGGCTCTGCGAGATAACGGAAACGACAAGGTAGTCTCCCCAGGAAACTACGAAGGAGTAAAAGGCTGCAACCATTATTCCGGGTGCTGAAATCGGTAGTACGATCCGGAAGAGCATCTGGAAAAGATTACAGCCATCGATTCTCGCGGAGTCTTCGATTTCCTTCGGAAGATTGTCGAAGTAGCCCTTGAGCATCCATACGGCGAAAGGAAGGACTAGCATCAGCTGGCCGAGTACAACGCCCAATGCCGTATTGAACAGCCCCATTGTGAAGATTATATTATATATTGGTATCAACAGGAGGACGATAGGAAACATCTGGGTGGAAAAGACGCCCATAATGTATGCGTTTTTGCCTTTAAGTGAATAACGGGAAAGTCCATAAGCACCTATGATCGAAAGTACCATGGCGGCGAATGTCACCATGAAGCCGATCCGAAGCGAATTCCAGAAATATACCGGAAAATCGGTCACCGAAAGGATCGTTCGGTAGTTGTCGAGGGTATATTGTCCGGCGGGCGAGATGATCGTTCCGCTTAATATGGCACTTGGGCTGCGAAAGGAGCTATAGGTGATCCACAGTAACGGCATAATAAAGAAGATAAAGGCGAGTACACAAATGATATAGGTGAGGGTTATCCGTATTGTTTTACGGTGCCGTTTCGTAATCATCTATTTATCCCTCCTGCTGCTGGTACACGCGAATATAGGCGATGAAGTAGAACATCAGCAGGACGAACATAATTGTTCCTATACTGGAGGCATAGCCGGTTGTGTAGTTCGTCCAAGCCTCCTGGTAGACGTAAACCGGCAGCACCTGGGTTGAGTAGACAGGCCCGCCTCCTGTCGTCAGGTAAACCATATCGAAATTATTGAACGTCCATAGTACGTGGATCGTCACCATGACGATTATCATGTTCCGGATTGACGGCAGGGTTACGGTAAAAAAGGAGCGGATTGGCCCCGCACCGTCGATCTCGGCGGCCTCATACTGCGTATCGGGTATCGCCTGCATAGCTGCAAGAAGGGCAATTCCGTAGAAGGGAACATTCCGCCAGAGATGGAGGATAATGATCAATGGAAAGGCAAGGTTTAGGCTTCCGAACCAGAAGGTATTAGCCTTTACACCGAGGAACTTCAATAGGATATTGTAGTATCCATAGCCCGGTTCTACCATAAAGGTAAACATGACCGCTGTTGCAGCCACAGGAATGACCCAACTTGCCATGATAACGCTTCGGAAGAGCTTAATTCCCGGAACCTTCTGCTTTAAGGCCAGGGCAAGAATAATCCCGAAAACCAGCTCTAAAATAACTGCCGTCACCGTGAGTATCAGTGAGTGAACAAAGGCCAGCCAGAAAATCGGATCGGTGAACAGTTTTTTATAGTTCTCAAGTCCTACATAGGCCGTACTCTTGTTCAAAAGGTTAGCGTTCGTAAAGGACAAAATAAAACCTTTGATCAATGGGAGGACCGTAAAAACCGCCATGATTATGAGGGTGGGTAGGATGAGCGGCAATGCTCCGTTTTTACGAAGGAAACTTCCTTTCAAGCTGTTTAACTCCGGTATATAAAAAAAAGATGCGGGCCGGCCGGCTTTTCTATCGGTTGGTCCGCATCGTAGAAATAAATCGCTTAGAGAATCTTACCTGAGGTCACAATATCGTTGATGGTGTCGTAGAGCCATTGGGCTGCATCTTTCGGTGACTTCTGTCCGTAGATAACGTAGTTAACGGCACGCAGCTCGGCATCCGCGACCGGGCCCCAGTTAACCGGCGCCTGAGCGATACCTCCCGGAATTAGGTCTGCAAACATCTTAATCCAGCTGCCCAGCGGACCCTGGAACTCAGGAGAATTAAGTGCATCCTTACGGGCAGGGATTCCGCCCGAGCTTGCGTCCCAGCCGGCCATCTCCTTAGCAGAAGTGATGAACTGGATAAGCTTCCATGCACCTGCTTTGTCCTTTGAATGAGCGTTCATCATAATCGGCTTAACCTCAAGGTAGGTGTAGTGCCCAGCACTGCCTACAGGCATAGGAAGCGGGGCGACTTTACTTTTGTCGAGAATCTGCGCTGCAGCCGTGTTACCCTTTCGCCGGCCCCAGAGCCACGGACCCATCGGGGCCATTGCCCATTTCCCGGACACATAGCCGGGATCTTCACTTGGCCAACCGTTTCCGCGTTCGGCTGGGTCGATTGCAGAGTCACTACCGGAAAAAACCTCCTTATAAAGGGAGAGGATCTTTTCAAACTGATCCACGGTCCCGTTGAAGGTCACATCGCTTCCGTTCACGGTGAATAACTTTTTGCCGCCGCTTACCTGGTAGTACCAGGAGATGAATTCTTGAGCCGCACGCGGATCTCCCACCTTAGTGCAGAGGAAAAGTCCCCACATTTTCTTTTTGCTGTTCTTCGTAATGGTCCTGGCCACGTTTATCAGATCGTTCCAGGTCTTTGGAACCGAGAGATTGTACTTGGCTAAGACATCTGTGCGGTAGATAAGGCCCCGTGCATTGGTGTTGTATGGAATTCCGTAAAGTTTTCCGTTGATCGTCAAAGGAGCAAGAGTACTCTCTTCAAATTGTCCCTTCTCGGACCAACTGTCGAAGTAGGCGTTCAGGGATTCGATATTGCCCTTCTGTGCATAGACCGGAACGTCTTCGAGAAGGCCCTCTATGACGTCGGGAGTTCCAGTCTGCGCCTGTATGAGGAATTTTTGGCGTAGCTGGGCGTAGCCGCCGGGACCAAAGAAGTTTGATACACGGTAGTTGGAAAGCGCCTTTTTGACATTTCCCTCCCAATTCTTAACGTACGAAGGTGATACCTCCTGAGTAACGAAAGGCATGTTCCAGAAAGTCAGGGAACCACCCGCAGGCGCCTTCGATGAAGAGGATGCCGGTTTGGAGGTCGTCGATTTTTCCGATGATCCACCGGCAAATATACTCTGTGTTGCGAACATTATACCGATAGCCGCAATAACCGCCACAAACAGTCGTTTTTTGTTCATTTTCTACCCCTTGTGATCGTTCGCTTATTGGACGGACGATAAATTGATTATTTATAGTAAATTTTATATCACTGGATGATCGATATGTCAAGGAAATTAGAGAAATGTCAGATAAGAATTGAAAAAGATATAATCAATTGCTTTAATATATAAAAAGATGCTATGTTCAGAGCTCATGCAAAGCCTAAGTCAAGAAATACATGATAATAGTCCAATCATATTGACGAAAAGCTGTCAGCTCATTGAGTAACAAAAGATTCGGCGGAAAAGAAGTTTTTCGATAACATGAAGCAGTTAAGTATCTTTATTTAAACGACTTTTGAGCACAGGTTATTATGATAGAAGTAATCAGCATCTTCAATGATATAAACTCTGTCGAGTTCTACCAATCAAAATCAGGAAAATCTACCTCTACCTTTAATTCCTTATAAGGATAGGGGATCTCTAATCCTCTATCCTTAATTTCATATTCGAAATCTTCATATTGTGGGGAGATTGGATGAAGCATTAGCAAAATATCAGGAAGATTATTAAATCTTTTTCTGCCGTTAGATGAATGAGTAATAAACTCTTTGTTCACAATAACAATAAATTGATCGGCATAGCCTTCCGGTAATCCATCAAATCGTTCATACCATTCCATCACTTTGCGTCCTGTATCGTAATCGTATTGAAGAAGGGCATTCTCGGTGCAGGATTCCAATCCAAAAAGATTGGCTTGTCTTTCTCGGCTCGTAGGATGAAAAGCGGCAGACCATCTGAGTAAAGCCAATTGAAAGAGAAAGGTTGGCCACAAAATTCTTTCACCCTTATATTTGACCTTGTTCCCGCGTTTTGTTTCAACAGTAATGGTTTCCCGCTGATCCTCCATGGCTTTTCTAATATCATAGGCAAGTCCTAATACAAGATCATCAAACTTTCCTCCCAAAGGAATCCCATCGGATAGATAATGAATGGTATCATACAGACTTTCTAAATCTTTGTAATCTCCATAAAGGAATATACCGGCTCCATGTTTGGTAGGTTCTGCTAATAGCATGAATGCCTCCTTTCTATTTACACTAAGTTCAGCCGCTGTAGCACATGGTTATCCATTTATATTAATTCTTTCTATTATCGGCTCTGGCAATTTTGATTTTAATTCCGGGAAAGACTCGATAATTCTCATTATATCTGCTAAATCTTTTTGTCTCTTACTACCCCGGCGTTGCTCATCTGAAAAAGCCCGGACTTTGCCGGCTATGATGTCTTCTAATGACGCAACACTCATTTGATACCCCATAATATCCTTGATCGACGCTCTTTTAATAAAATCCTGATATCTTTCATCCGTTTGTATTTGAATACGGATATCGGAATCCTCACTTTCCAAATTAATACTATGAGCGAATTTTCCGATCGTGAATTTATCCTTTGTCAATTCGATGAGTTTGTCCATACCATCAATTATAACCACGATATCTAAATCCAGACTCACGACAGGTTCTACATATGCATTTACTGCAAGTCCACCTATCACACAGTACTCTATATGGTTATCATTTAGTAAATCTATAATTTCCTGGATTATATCTTTCTTTCCATTGATTACGTCATTAAGAAAAGATTTTTGATCCATTTTTAATAATCCTCCGTAATTTGTTCG
>QILZ01000202.1 GCA_003233545.1 Spirochaetales bacterium | reverse complement strand
ATAGCACTCATGTTATGGTTTATAATCATTTCACCCTCCTTGATATGTATTGGAAAAGCAATCCTTGCCTTTCCGTTTTTAGATGCCTTAGGGGTATGTTAATCAGAAGTTACCGCGCTTTACCTTCTGCTCCGTTCCCTTACTACCCCCGGGCAGAGAGATCCACCCCGACTTAGACCGCTATACGGTCATAATACTGTCGGGGTATCCCTTTCGCCCTGGCACCTCTCTGGAGGATGTATTTTTCAAAGAACACAACGGAGTGTTTATTTATAATCTAATACTCTAACGTAATAATTGCAATACAGACTGCGGTTTTGTGTTGGCCTGAGCAAGCATAGCGGTTGCTACACGAACCAGGATGCTATTCTTGGTATACTTTACCATTTCCGATGCCATATCCACATCTCTGATTCTTGATTCGGCAGCCTGAAGATTCTCCGCACCTATAGATATACCTTTGATTGTATATCCAAGGCGGTTCTGATAAGCACCGAGGTCGGCTCTCTGTTTGTTAATGGTTTTTAAAGCTGTATCCAGCGTACCGATGGCTCTGTTTGCCTGGTCGGGGGTAGAGAGTGACATGATCTGTTTGCTTCCCACATTGCGTATTCCGAGAGCATCCGATGTCATGGTACCGATGAATATTCTTTTCCGCTGATCCATATTTGCTCCGATCTGGAACCACATGGAAGCGGTTACCACGTTCTGGCCGGTCTCACGGGCAAACCTGCCTGTAAGCATGTTCATGCCGTTAAACTGGGCGTGAGATGCGATCCTGTCCACCTCATCCACTAACTGAGAAACTTCCACCTGTATCTGCATTCTGTCTTCGTCCGTGTATACGCCGTTCGCCGATTGTACGGCAAGCTCTCTTAATCTCTGAAGAATATCCTGACTCTCCTGCAGGTACCCTTCTGTTGTCTGAATAAAGGATATCCCGTTTTCCGCATTTCGTTCGGCCTGGTGCAGTCCTCTTATCTGTGACCGCATTTTTTCGGACACTGCAAGGCCGGATGCATCATCACCGGCCCTTGTGATTCTGAGTCCGGATGATAACTTCTCCATATCCTTATTAACTTTTAAATTGTTAAATTTGAGCTGTCTCTGCGCAAAGATTGCGCTCATGTTGTGATTAATAATCATTATTCGGTTTCCTCCTTGAAACTAGTAATTTTTCAGGCTTCCGTGCCTTTTTTGTAATGATTCTGTTTTCTTAAAAGCCAGACATTAACAGACTTATACGGCAGATTGCCGCCTTTTAAACCTGTCTGCCTGATAATTTCTTTATCATCACCTCCTTGTCAGATTTTTTCTCTTTCTCTATTAAGGAACTTTTTAAAAAGCCGATAATAAGAAAGAGGGTAGAAAAAGGATAAATACTATGGAGTACAATAAAACTACCCTTATTCACAGCATCGGAACAGAGTGATTAAATATTTAAAGCTTTTTTGGAAAATTCCTTAAAAAATAAAAAATAATAACACAATTTCACCGGTGTATCATATCGAGATATTTCTGGGCCAGCTTATCTTCCTTATCAATTTCGAGCACTATTTTAAAATAACGTTCTGCATCATCCTCTTTTCCCATTTTAAGCAGCACGATACCTATATTGGAAATAACCTTTGTATTTTCCGGTTCCATTTTCAATGCATCCTGTAATTTCTTAAAGCTTTCATCCAGCTCACCGAGTTCCATAAGACAAATAGCTAATTCATTAAGGGTATCGGGAAGCGGTTCGTGCAGTTTAAGTGCTTTCTTAAAGGCTTCTTTTCCTTCGCTGTACATACCGAGCCTTCGGTAACCCCATCCGAGTAAAAACCAGGCATTCCATACATCTTTGTATTTATCGATAAAGATGCTGATTTTTTTAATACCTTCCTCTTCTTTGCCTGTTTTTATATTGTCAAAGGCTTCTTTAAAAAGTGAATCCAACAGGCCTGACCTGTTAATTTTCCCGACAATTTTCCGTGCCTCTTTAAGTTTCTCCGGATCATTACTGTTTTTAAGAAATGATTCGAAAAATTGCCTTGCTTTATCAAAATTGTTCCGGCGAAGATGAAAATGAGCCAGATTGTAGAGAACCCGGGGATTGGAAGGCTCCGAATTTAAAGCTCTTCTGTATGTATTAGATGCAAGTTCGAGATATTTATCGGAAAGTTTCGCTTTTTCCAGTTTTTCATACTGACATGCCCGGTCCTCATAGATGAGTGCGAGGTTCAGTTTTGTAGTTACACAATCCGTAAAGAGCCCCTCCAGTGCCATGAATATTTCTATTGCGAGATCAAAATCTTTATTCTCCGCTTTTAATATTCCTGCTTCCGTGAGTTCGTCTTTTATGTCGGGTTTAACGGCCTGTATAAAATCCCGGAAATAATCCGCGTGTTCGTGGTCCGGTCTGTATGCAAGCAGGCGCAGCATTGCAGATATTATTGCTTCCCATGTTATATTCTCCGTGCTGATACTTTCCGCCCCCGGGGGGAATTGTATGGGGAGCATTATATCCGGATTTATGGTGAAATTTCCTATTCTTTCACTTATGTCTTCGCTGATCGAAATATAACCGATATCTGCAAGTGGGTCTCTGTTCTGGTAATTCATAGTCTGATAAATTTATTTTGTTATATCTTTAAAGTCAAGAAGTTTGTGGGATATCGCGTGAATGTTTTAAATAATCGTTTATTCTGATTTTATATTCCATCGGAACCTTATTTTCGTCGAAGTGTATTGCAATAGCGGCGATATCCTTTCTGCCTTCCACGGATTCGAATCTTACTATTGTACCTTCTATGTTCATCGGACTTTTCCTGTCTTCGAACATAATCTTTAACACAGCCTTTTTACCCATGAGGAATTTAGCTATACCGAAGAGTAAAACCTTGGAGCCGGAAAAAGATATGTCCCGTATAATACATTTTCTGGGTACTGATTCTATATAAATATATGCTTCTTTACTGTGCAGAGAGAGTTTTCTGATAGTCTCCGGTGTTATGAGGATACGTATGTCTTTTCTTTTTTTTGCATTAACATTTGCCTCGAGCAATTTACCGAGCATTCCTATAAGGTCATCCGGAGGCCTTTGAGTAAAGCCTAAGGTTATAAAATATATATCGGGGTTGTCCTTGTTATACCTCGTAAAGCCTGAGGTTCTTGTACTTACAAAGAATGAAAGCGGGTCGGTTTTATCGGATATCTTAAAAGAAAGCCTTAAATTAACAAGGTTGTGAGCTTTCTTTATTGTTTCAAAGTGCGTGGACTTTAAACTTGTTATTACTTTTGCAGAACTCATCGAGGAAGAATAAAGGATACAAGGCCATTGCTGACCCATACATTTTAAAAAGACCTGTTTTGTGAGCAGACCCACGGCTTCTATGACATGGCTGTTAAAGGTTACTTCTATATCTTTGTACTGCTCGTAGTACCGTATTATTTCCTGGCTTGTTATAATAGACATAATTTCGAATTAATGTAACTATAGTGTAAGCCCGGGTATGTGTCAATAAATATTGTGGAAAGGATTACGTCTATGTATTCTGTTTACGGTATCGGAAATCCCCTTATGGATATAATTACTTTCGAAGATTATGCTGTTCTTGAAAAGCTGCAGAAACCTCCGGGTTCAATGAATCTTATCGATGCTGAAGAAGCGGAGTCTATCCTGAAAATAGTATGTAAAACTAAAGATGAAAACAGGAAGCATGGGCGGAAGGAATTAAAAAGGGTGCCCGGCGGGAGCTGTGCAAATACGGTCAGAGGTTTAGCCTGGATACGGAAGATGGGAGCTGCAGGGAAACTGCCCTCGATATACTCATCGGTAACCGGAGATTCGGAGGGACTTGTATACTCAGGTGCTGTCGGTAATGATGAGACAGGTGAAAAATATGTCTCCCTGATGAAAAGTTACGATATTAAAATGGCTGCAGCAAAGAAGAATTGTACCACCGGAAGATCGATAATTATTGTTACCCCTGATCATGAGCGGACCATGTTTACACACTTAGGTGCATGCCGTGAGTTTTCTGCGGATGATATAGATTTCGGCTTTCTATCGGAAAGCAGGTATCTGTATTTCCTGGGTTTTATGTGGGACACCGATTCACAAAAAAATGCAATAAAAAAAGCGGTCGATTTTGCCGTAAAAGCCGGAATAAAGGTTTGTTTTGACCTTGCAGGACCTTTTGTTGTTAAACGGTATAAAAATGAGTTTCGTTCCTGGCTGCCCGGACACGTAGATATTCTTCTTGGCAACAGGGAGGAATTTCAGGCTCTTACCGGTATAAGGTCGGATGACCGTGAAACTCTGTCCGCTGCATCTGATATGGCGCGTATTCTGATTCTTAAAAGAGGTAAAAACGGCTGTCTTGCCGGTGAATATAATAATACGGAAAAAGTATTACAGGTTACCGAGGTTAAGGGGGAGGCTGTAGAAACGGTAGATACAACAGGGGCAGGTGATGCCTTCGCTGCGGGTCTGCTTTATGGTTTATTTACGGGCAGGAGTATTTTGTCATCCGCGAGGTTTGCAAATCTTCTTGCATCACTGATTGTGACTGTTGCGGGGTGCGATTACGAGGCACTAAAGGAAAAAAAACTTTTCAGGAAATTGTTTTGTGAGGGATTGTAATTGTAAAAACCGTATTTCCGGATTCTGACGTAACACTTATTACTCCGTTATGTTCTTCGACTATCTTTTTGCATATGGTTAATCCCAAACCGGTTCCGCTTTTTTTCTTATAGGAAAAAAACGGATCGAATAATTTCTGAATTATCATTTGAGGTATCTCCTGCCCCGTATTTTCCTGCTGTATAACCGTTGCATTTTCTATTTCATAGGCGGTAATTGTTATTTTTCTTTTTCCGTTATAATCCGACAATAGTTCGATCGCATTATTTATAAGATTAATGAATACCTTTTTCAATTTTTGCGGATCGGCGTAGAGTTTTCCGTTTGTCCTTACCTTTAATTCGAGCTTAATGGAAGCCGCCTGTAACGAGAAACCGAATATTTTTATTACATCGGGGATATAGCTTTTTAAGTCTATATACTGCAGAGACAGATGCTTTTTCCCCCTGGAGAAATCAAGAAGTTCTTCCACTGTATCCGATAATCTGCTTAATTCCTCTTTCATTGTATCTGTGTATTCCTTTCTCTGTTCTCTGGGAAGTTTATTACTCAATACGGATGCAAAACCCATTATCGTATTAATCGGGCCTTTAAGGTCATGAACGATCATACTTGCCATCTGGCCTATAATAAAGAACCGTTCTTTTTCCATAATATCCTTATGAGAATAAAAACTGTACAGAGCAGACGCCCCAACGTACGAAACTGCCCGTAAGAATGAAATGCCGAAATTTACAGGTGTGCCGTGCAGCCAAAAAATTAAATAGCCGAAATTTTGTTTCTGAAAATCCAGAGGAAGAAAAATGGTATTCTCACTGTTATTATTCGGGATGATCTGAGGCTCTTTGATTTTACCATCTCTGACCAGTCGTGCAATTAAAGCGGAAAATCCATCCGTATATTTTTCGTCGCACAGATACAGGTTAGCCTGGGGTATCCTGTTTATATTAAGAGTTCCATAGCATCCCGATACTGCACCTAATTTATTCTTAATTCTTGTAAAAAGTGTTTTTATAATATCATCCCAATCGGTTAATTCTTTAAGTTCGAGCTGAATATCATTCAAAAAATCGAGTTCTAAAACTTTTTGCTCTAATCTTCTGTTTTTTCTATCCAGTTCCACCATCAGATTGTTATTTTTTTGTCTTAACGTGTACAGCTCAAGTGCATTCTGGACCGTAGTGATAATGTCTTCATTGTCCCAGGGTTTTGATATATATCTGTAAACGGAACCTTTGTTAATAGCATCTATAACGACATCTATATCCGAATACCCTGTAACTAAAACCCTTATTGTTTCCGGATATTGATGCATGACCTTATTTAAAAGCTGGACTCCGTTTAAGTCGGGCATCCGCTGGTCTGCTAAAAGGACATGTACGGGTTTATTCTTTAATACTTCCAGTGCCTGGGTTGCCGTAGTTGCCGTGATTACATTGTACGACTTATCCAGAACCCTATGGAAGATAAAGAGGTTCTGCTCATCATCATCTACATAAAGAATATTATAATTTCGTTTTCCAGGCATTATCTTCTACCACATGATAAAAATAAGCCCCACAGATGCCGTTAGAAGTAGTTTTCCTTGAACCGTATGGTCAAGGTGGGTTTCCGCATCAAAGCTTCCTGTACTGCGTAACAATGCCGCCGTGCATTCCACCCCGATATAAAGAATCCCGTAAAAACAGTTTGACTCAAGAAAAATGTTCTCCATCACGAACACTGCAGGGCTAATTGTCAAATAAATTTTGATCCAGTTCGAAGATTAATCGCTCTGTAATCTGCTGTACTTCATCACCTACACCGCTTTTCTGCAGTTTTAAGAGATTATCAGCAATATTTAAAGAAGTTAAAATCATTATTTTAATAGGATCTGCCGTGGGGTAGGTAGACTTAACTTCTTCTATTTGTTCCCTTAAATACTCTGCAACAGACTCCAGATGTTCTTTATCATCCTGCGATTGAATTGTGAATCTGTTACCAAGTATTTCTATAATAAGCTGATTCATTGCTTCGAATTACTATAATATTTTAAAAGATATCCAGTTCCGAATTCTTTTCGGACGGACCGGAAGACGGATTCGGTTCTGCAGGGGAATCGTCGGTTTCCTTTTTTTTGTCGATCTCCGCTGCAGTAGAAACATCATCTTCGATTTTATCGAGACTCTCCAGAGCTCTTAAGATACCCTCTTCGATTTCACTTTGTTCGGATTTAAATGTATCTATGAGCCTTTCGAGTTCATCGATTTTACTTTGAGCCGAATCGAGTCCTGCCCGGAGTGTTCTGTTTTCTTCCTTTAATGTTTTTATGAGTTCAATAGCTTTGTTTACCCTGTCTTCCAGGATTTTAATCTGATCGATCCGAATCATTTTTCCAGTGCTTCTCTTGCTTTATTTATAAGTTCTTTAAAGACATCGGGATTCTCTATGGCCATATTGGACAAAGCTTTACGATTAATCTTGATATCAGCTTTCATAAGACCATTGATAAACCGTGAATAAGTTATTCCGTTTTCCCTGCATATTGCGGATATTCTTGTAATCCATAATCTGCGAAAAGTACGCTTTTTTGCTTTTCTGTCTCTATAGGCATATACAAGGCCTTTGGCTACAGCTTCTTTTGCCGTTTTAAAAAGTTTACTTCTTGCGCCGCGGTATCCTTTCGCCTGTTTAAGTATTTTTTTCCTTCTTGCGTTTCTCTTTGTGCCGTCAACTGCTCGTGGCATTTTATTTCTCCTTCCGTCAATCGTATGGCATTAATTTATGTGCACGTTTTTGTTCGACAGGACTTAAGATTGCGGGATGCCTTAGTCTTCTTTTACGTTTCCTGCTTTTCTTTGTTAATATATGCCTCAACCCCTGTTTCTTGAACTTAACCTTGCCTGTACCTGTCATCGTATAACGTTTCTTTGCGCTTCTTCTCGTTTTAATTTTAGGCATCTTTAATATCCTTTCTATTTCTTTGATTTCGGACTTAAAAACATCGACATAAATCTTCCCTCCATGTGGGGCTTTCTTTCCACCACGAAACCCTCTTCGAGAGTCTCCAGAACCTTACTAAGTACCATTTCCCCTCTGTCGGTATGTGCAAGTTCTCTTCCCCGAAATCTGACAGTAACTTTTACCTTATTGCCTTCATCCAGAAATTTTTTAATATGATTCGTTTTAAAGAGCAAGTCATGATTATCGATTTTAGGCTGCATCCTTATCTCTTTAAGCTTAACCAACTTCTGTTTTTTCTTCGATTCTTTGCTCCTCTTTTCCTGTTCAAACTTATACTTCCCATAATCCAGAAGTTTGCATACAGGCGGGTTGGAATTCGGTGAAACTTCAACAAGATCCAAACCTGCCTCTTTTGCTATCCTTAATGCTTCTGTTGTAGGAAGTATACCCCTCTGACCTCCTTTTTCGTCAATAAGCCTTACTTCTCTGACGCGGATCATCTCGTTGATCCGTAAACTTTTCCCTTCCAACCTGCCTCCCGAATTTGAATTTACGATTTGAGATAATATATCATTCAAATCAAAAAGAGTCAAAGGGTAATAGTGACGGATTTGAAATTGGAAATAAATTGTTCCCATCTGTTTTGAAGATATTTTTTAAATACATACTCTTCATGGTAATCTTTCGCTATTTCTTCTATGGCATTTGTAAGGTCGTAAAAGACCTGCTCCATGTTTTCCGCAATTTCCCGTCCGGTAGTAAGGCCGGGAGGTACCGAATATTTGGGTGTAAAGACGGATTCTTTGAGTTTTGTTATGGGATCATTTGGAATCTTAATTTTTTCCGTTTTTTCTGCTTTACTTTCTTTCCTTAAGAGATTATTGATGTCGACAATAACCTTATCCGCCGAGTATGCCGGTATCGGATCTTTTTTACCTTTAACCTGGATATTGCCGAGTTTAGTGCATTGAATGTAATTTTTTATTTCTTCATAGGTCGATTGTGTAAGCATAATATCACCGGGGTTTGCCGAAGTTTCCATTCTCGAGGCGACATTGACAACATCACCGTAAATATCAGCATCTTTCCTTATAACAAGCCCTGTGTTCAGGCCTATTCTTGCGTAAAAGCGTTCCGTATCGAGTTTAAACTCGTTGTATTGAGTTATTTTTTTCTGAATGGACAGTGATGCAAGTACGGCATTAAGCGGATGTTTAAACACTGCGAGTAAACCATCGCCCATTTTTTTAATCAAAGTTCCTTTAAAATTTTTTATAACAGGGAGTGTAATGTCTTCAAAATTTTTAATGAGGTCTATAATCGATGACATATCGATCGATGATGATTTTTCCGTATAACCTACGATATCGATAAAAAAAACGGTAAGCAGCTGCGAATTTTCGCGTTTAAATTTAAATTCAAGTTTGGCATGATTTATTATGCTTTCGCTTGTCGATACCGGTTGCTTTGCCTGAGGTGTTTTCTGATGTACCAAAGGCACTTCCTTTGCAGAGTTTTTAAGATACTGTAGAAGAGCGGTTCTGATTTCTTCCGCATAATTTCCCCCTGCGAGCTGAGCTATGACATCGCGTAATGTTTCCTGTATCACCCTGCCCGGTGAAAAGATAAGTTGAAGTAGTATCACAAGAATATCATGGGAAATAACAGGCAGTAGATTTTTGATAAGATACGCGGTTATTGTTTCAGGGTCCTCACGAACATGGTCTTTTAGAATTTGAAGCGCATAATCATCTTTAAGCGATAAAAGGGTGATTAATCCTTCTACCTGTACATCCTTTACTTCGTCCTCCATCAGTATATAGAGTCTGTTTGTCAGAATTTCCACCGGTATTTCAGTATGCCTTACCGTAAGACTGCGAAGGGCTCTTATTGCTGCAATTCTTACTTCTTTTTTTCTTTTTGTTGTCAAATCCAGAAGAGGCTGAAATATCGTTTGATCACCCTGATTTCCCGCTATATCTGCTATTTTAAATCTTTGCTCATCTGTTATGTGACCGGCTTCTAATACTTTAATCAAATTTAAAACCGGACCTTTTATACCTTTTAAATCCATCGATGAGATTGCATCGATAATCAGTTCAACGGTACCTTTGTTAATCCCGGGTATAATCAGCAGATGAAGGAGTGGTGATATTAAATATTTTGGTGGTATAAAACTGCTGCCCCGTATGTATCCGTTAAGCAGATAATTGTTTTTAAATGAAGAGGATAAAAACGTCCGCGCTTTCTCTATTATTGTTCTTGATAAGAGCTGAGAGAGTGTTACTATGGATGTTTCTTCTAAAAAACCGATTCTTTCTTCTCCTGCAAAATTAAAGATATCCAGTATTTTTTTTATGGAAGTTCTTATTTTGATATGTCCTGCAATACGAATAAGCCTGTTTAAACGGCGAAGTAGATAAGGCCTGTTTGTATTAATGCTGGAAAGTATATTGAGTAAGGTAAGAACATCTTTTCTGGAATCCATTGTGAAGAGCGGTATGCAGGCTTCGAATTTATTCTTGTCCTCTTCAGGCGCATTTTTAAGACTTTCTCTGATCGATGAAATGAGTAAAGCCGGATTGGGAAAAGGATCGGATTTAAAGTAGTTCTGAACCTTCCGGATAAGTTCTCCCTCGGCATAACGTTCGAGAAGGTTTGCAAACAGGACCTTTAAAAGCACATCCCGCTCGTGTATTCCCTTTAAGGATATATAATTCTTTTTGATCCTGGCATAGATCGTTTCCAGATGAGCCTGAGTCATAACGGTAAGTTCATTGAGGAGGTGGGGGGAGCTTTTGTTGATCTGTTCGATTATACGTATCAGAAGATCGCCGGTTATTGCTTCCGTTTCACAATCGATATATGGTGCTATTAGCAGGAGTCTGAACAGCCTGACCGGATGTACAAATTTGCCCTGTAAATCGGATAATGAAACAAGAAAAGAGATAAACACCCGGTTATCAGAGTGTTGAAATTGTTCGATAATAAAGGTCTGCTGAGGATTTTTCGTTTTCAATTGAAAGGCTGCAAGGTATGTGCCGATTGTATAGGGCGAAAAGCTCTTTATCCTGTCTTTGAAATAATTTATAAAGTCTTCCGCATCCTGATTGTTTAA
>QILZ01000316.1 GCA_003233545.1 Spirochaetales bacterium | reverse complement strand
GATTATACTCTTTCATAGCAGACCCTTCTTTTTTTACTTATATTAACAATAATCGATAATAAGTTTTTTTAAGATCGATGTAAAGGCTCAATTACCGGCTTAACCGTAGGATATATTTTTTTCCAATACTAATTCGACTTCTCTGTTCTGCTCTCCTTCCTATGCCTCTTACCCGGCGGGGTATAATAATGCTGTATAATAATGCTGCATAATAACGAACAGTTAGTCGCCTCTTGACGGCCATGAGATTCATCTTCGGGATTCCGTAAAGGCAACCTTACACAGGAGGCTCTTACTTCAATTGTTCTTCTTTCAGCGAATATCCATGTTTTGAAAGAATGTCCTTTACCCCTTGAATGCTTTTCTTACCTAAATTGCGAATCTTAAGAAGATCTTTTTTCAGTTTTCCCGACCACTCGATCTATTGGCTTTATTCCTGATTTTCCTAAAGCAATTAAATACCCGAACTGAAAAATCATACTCATTAATAGAACGGGAATTATTGGGTCTATCGTGAGTTTACTATGATAATAGTCTGATCCAGATAACAATAGCGTGTTGAAGAATCCTATCAACAGAGATATAATACATTATCTTGGGGCTCAAACTCTAAAGAAGAACAGATAGCCGTTTATCAGGCTGTGGAAAAGATTGCCTCGATTCACTGGAGAATAAATGGAATTTAAGGTTAAATCAACCGGCTATTGCTTATATGCTTACTCATCCCGGTATATTAGGCCGGTGATAGCATCTGTATCTACAGCACAGCAACTTGAATCCAATGCCACAGCAGGTAAAATTAATTTAATTGGCAGAGCAGAAAACCCGGTTTAAAAAATTCTATAAGTTGGAAGATATGATTAATGCAGATAAGCTCTACTATAATGGAAAGATAATAACTGTAAACAATAAATCGAGTATCGAGCAGGCTTTTTCTGTAAACGGTGATCGTTTTACTGCTGTGGGATGCAACCGGGATATATTAAAATTATCAGGTCCGAAAACAGAGAAGATAGACCTTAAAAACAAAACCGTTATTCCCGGTTTAAATGAGGGTCATTGTCATGTACAGGATGCTTCATTAAGTGAGATCGATGAGGAAATCCCCAATCCCCGGAATCTCGGGGAATTAATAGAATGGATTCATACGCAAACAGAGGAAAAGCCCGAAGGCAGTTGGATTGTAATCCCGAAATTCTTTTTCTCTCGTATCGATGAGCTAAGGCTGCCCACATTGGAAGAACTGGATTTCGCGTCTCCAAATCATCCTGTGTTTCTTAACGGTTCATACGGCGGTGTGGTAAATACATATGCTTTGAGAAAAAGCGGAATTGATCCAAAAAAATATCAGGATTTACCCCCCGGCGTTTTAGCCGCATCTGATTTTGTATTGCTGGAAAACCTTCCAAAACCGGAATATTCGTATGAACGGCGGCTTAAAGCTCTTAAAGAGATGATACTAAGGTACAACAAGGTTGGAATTACAAGCCTGACCGAAACCGCAAATAAACCTTCCGACTGGCAGATTGCTCAGGACCTGCATAACCGCAACGAGCTTACAGCTCGTATCCTGTACAACTACAACCCCGGAAACCCGAAAACTCACGCTGATACAGCCGGCTTTCTTAAAGCTTCCCCTCTTGTCACATACGAAGGAAATGAATGGATACGCATGGGCCATTTTAAGATCCTTCTTGACGGAGGAATATTGACGGGAACGGCCCGCCTTCGAAAACCATGGGGCGAAAAAGCAATGGCTGTATTCGGAATAAAAGAGCCGTCATACTGCGGAATCATAAATTATAAACAGGGTGAGCTTAATGCGGCAGTAGAAACAGCGTATGAGTACGGCTGGTCCTTTACCGCACATGTAACAGGCGATGGGGGCATGGATATGCTTCTAAATGCGTATGAAGAGTTGAATAAAAAGCATAAAATAAGCAGCTGCCGCTTTTCTCTTA
Organism: Spirochaetales bacterium; assembly: GCA_003233545.1. GTDB lineage: Bacteria > Spirochaetota > Spirochaetia > SZUA-6 > SZUA-6 > SZUA-6. The sequence continues at coordinate 9,695 of QILZ01000316.1, read as the reverse complement.
TTCATGGAAATTTTTTTTACCCGGATATCCTGGAACGTTGCAGACGTCTGAATATTCTTATCGATGCACAGCCTGCATGGTTTTACAAGGATTCAGATGCGATGAATACGATATTAGGAGAAGAACGTATCCGGTATTTCCACCCCTATAAGACAATTATTAACTCGGGCCTGATGTTCTGTGCCGGCTCTGATCATATGATTAAATTCGACTCAAAAGCATCCATCAATCCGTACAATCCGTTTCTGGGCATGTATACAATGATTACACATAAAACCGAACGGGGGAACTGCTATTATCCTGAAGAAAGTATAAGCCGTATTGAAGCTTTAAAAGCATACACAGTTAATAATGCCTTTAAAAGCCGGGAAGAGAACATCAAGGGCAGCATTGAACCGGGAAAACTTGCAGACTTCGTAATCCTGAATAAGGATATTCTATCCTGCACGCCGGAAGAACTTCGGGATATGACTGTAGAGTCTACTATTATGGGCGGCAGGGTTGTTTATCAAAGGAGGGGATAAATATGGATGTCAATAATCCTGTTAATATCTCAAATCTCTCAAAGATTCTCTCTCTACAATTGGGGAGGATATTAAAAAATGCTTGTTTTCGAGCTTTTCACCGGATATCAATTTGTGGATACTTTCACATGCAATCTTCCCGCGGCTGAAACCATCGAGAAGTACAGTGGTTAGTGAAGGATGCACATAGCGGGATATAAGAAGATCATCAACACCCACAACACTAACGTCATCCGGTATTTTAACCCCTGCAGCAGAGAGCCTGCCCATAAAAGCAATTGCCAGATTATCTGACGAAGCAACTATAACTGTAGGCTTTTCTTTTAGTTCGAGAAAGGAATTCGCCGCAACCTTACCCGCAGTAACCTCGTTCATATCCTTTACTTCAAAGACCCATTCTTTGTTCTGCTCGATACCTGCTTCATCTAATGCTTTTAAGTAACCCTTTCTTCTGTTTTGTACATAGAGCAGATCAGGAGAGCACTCAATAAATCCTATCTTCCTGTGCCCTCTTTTGATAATATATTTAGCCATAAAATTAGCATTCTGCTCATGCGCGAAGGATACCGAGGGATACTCATCATACTCTTTCTTATAATTGAGAAGAAGCACAGGAATATTATATAATCCTTTCCGGCCAATCAGAGCTTTTTCTTTAATCTTAATGCCCATTACAATAAGCCCATCGACGCTTCTCTCTGAGACGAGCCTGGGAAGAGTGTCGGCAAGCCCCCCGTTTATTATTAAAAGTCTCATACCAAGGGAGGTAGCAGTGACAGAAAGCCCTCTTAATGTTTCCATCGATACATAATCTTTAAAATGATAATCAGGATCCAGGTTCAGTATGACGCCAACGGCTCCACTTTTTTTAGAAGACAGATTCCTTGCTGCAAGATTGGGATAGTATTGCATCTCTTCGACTATCTTGAGTACCCTTTTCTTTACATCTTCTTTTACCGGCGAGCTTTCAGTAAAAACCCTCGAGACCGTGCTCTTTGATACACCTGCAAGCCTGGCAATATCAGAAATAGTTACTCTTTCTGTACGACTCATTTACATATATCTCCTTTTAAAAATATACCCCGGTTAATGCAATGAGCATGACAGATGAATCATCCTGACCGCTCGCGGTAAGTTTCACTGCTTTAATGATTTTTTGAGGGTGAGGATTAAGCCACTCATATCCGTAAAGCGTGATATTTCTACCATCCGGAGTCTTACCCTGCCAGAAAGGATCTGCTCCGTAAGTCGTAAAATAACCGAGATGACGGCATTCTTTTGCTTTACCCACCTCCCCGTATCTTCGGTTTATTTCACCTATGTTCCAGGAAAGTTCAATTTTTATCTCTTCCTCGGTGCCGTCATTAAAGGTAATTAAATAGGAACCTATAAGTCCTTTTCCCTCCGCATATCCGGAGAATGCCGGTCTGTAACCTGTTTTCGGAACCATGCTGTGAAGAAATAACAGGCTGTTCATCTTTTTATCTATTGGAATTTCCGCTTCTACGGGGTATTTCTTATCCCTGATATTTTCATTTTCCACAATGAGCAATCCATCCCCTATATAAAAAAGAGAATCCCTTAATCGAGTCTCTCCCTTAGGAATGCTTATAAGGTTAAATCCTCCCCTGCCTCCGCTTTCATCGATAAGGCCGGAATTAATAATCCCTTCCAGGCTAACCGGGACAAATTGTTTCTCTGCTGCGAGTGACGGGTATTTCCGGCCGCATATTCTTTGTCTGATTAGTGGAAGCATCCGCGAAATCTGCCTGGTATAACTCCATCTTAGATTCTCCTCATAATGATTTGACCATAGTATATTTGCAGTATAAATGAAATCATAAATCTTACCTCTTTTCCCCAGTTCATGCTCACTCGTAGATGTCCATGTAGAGATCTCCCCGCCTATCATACCCTTTTTGGCAATGCGGGTGTTAAATCTGGTATAGTGTGATGAGTATAGATTACCCATAATTACCTTGAATCCGTCTGCAAGCAATCTGTTCTCGATGTCCTCATCCGTGCGGAAGTACCACACAAAATCGAGCAAAATAATATCTTTCGGGATTATAGCTTTGGGGGAACTGTACCACCGGAATGACTGAAGCATATCTCCCCATATCATCATCCTGAGTCCTTTTTTCTTTAAGTATTCATAAATCTTTTTCACATCCCCGGCAAAAAGTTCCTCATAAGTTTTCCCTTTGCATTTAGGGCACCTGCCCATTGTATATACCTCATCGTGTCCCATGCTTACATATTTAAGAGGTTTAAAAACCTCAGCAATTTCATCGATCATATCAAAAACAATCTCGTAGGATTTAGGATTTAAAGGGCAGTAACAGTCCGGATATTCCCGGTCATTATCTTCGGCAATATCCGGGTAAGTTATTGTCAGATACTCTACATGACTGAGTGACTGAATTTCAGGAATTACCTCCATTCCATATTCACGGGAGTAATCCACCAATTCCTTTACTTCCTCCTTGCTCAGGCATCCGCCTTTACATAATTTGCCATGCGGGAATGGGGACGCTTTTCCATCCTTTACATCTTTATTCACTTTTTCCCAAGCCTCATTAATTTCAGGTCTGCGGTCGAACTTCATCCCTGAAGTTACCTGAAGAAAAATTGTATTAATCTTCATAGGCGCAAGCACATATTTAACAAGCCTTTTATAAAATGGAATATCCTCTCTCGCCGGCATCCACAGGTGAACACCGCGTACTTCTGTCCTGGGAAAGTCTGTAATTGTGAGAACAGGAAGCACATCCTGCTCACAGATCAGACCAAGCAGCGTCTCCACTCCATATATTAGCCCCAATCTATCGGATGCGACAAGAGATATATTCTCTTCTGTTATCTTCAGTATATAACCTTCCTTGTTAATATCTCCGCTAAGCTCTGCATTATCCAAAAGACTGCATTCGCCCGGTTTGCCTATTAATAATGCTTTGGAGTTATTCCCGTCCTCTTCAGTAATTTTAAGACCTGTGCTTTTTTTCATTTCTTCTATAAAAAGCCGGGCAGAAAAATAAGTATCCTCAGAAGCCCCTTTTCCACATACTACTTTGCACAGACTCTTTACAGGAAAACTCCCGGTGCCCCAAAAAATTTCCTGTGGCACAGGAAAGACAAATGATCCGGGATCGGAACCCCATATTTCCAGGCCTTTAAGCAGTAAATCTCTTCGGAATGAACCTGCATGAATGAGAATATAACTTGCCTCTTCGCCCATATCCAGATGAATGTCTTCCTTTAAAATAGGATCATTTGGAATACCTTCCATCATCCATGCATTCAGTTTAAAGTCCTCTTCTCCCCTTTTCGTATAAACGAAAATCTCACTGACTGCACTCGATAAAATACTTCTTGCCTCTTCTCTGTCAACACACCTGGTAATCTCCTGTCTGAGGATTATTTTATCTATAAAATATAAACCCTTTAGATCTACCAGAATATCCACCCCTTCTTCACCCATGGAATGGCCTTTCCATCCGACCAGGTTTGAGGATTTATCATCCGTCAGTTTCCCCCTCTCAAAGCTTATCCACCCCTTCTCTCCTATATCCTGTTTTAGATCCGGGCTGAAGTTTTCCTTTAATCCCCTTCGATAGTACCTGTAAGCTCCATTAACAATTCTTGTAAGACAACCCGTCATTATTCTTCTCCCCCTCCTTTAAATGCAACCTTTATCTTTGCTTCACTGCTGCCTCGTATTTCGGTAATAACTATCATAGTATCACTCTGCCTGCGGACTTCTCCCGGGTCGCTTTCCACACGCAAAACCTTCTTTGCACACTCGATTGCAACTTCGTGTACAGGAAGCATGCTCTTATTTTTTATGCTTAAAATAAGCTCATCCCCGTCCGCATGGGATGTAAGGCAGAGATTCTTCCTTACCGTGGCCCATTCAAGCTGTTCAGCCAGAGTGCTTATGCGAATAGAAGACTGTTCCACCCGGGCAGTGATATCCCGCATAAATGTTTTCCACTGCTCGATATGCTCCGGCAGTCCCTGGGGCACATGGGTAACAAACTCAACCATACACGGGATGTTTGCAGATGTCCCTAACGCTATAAGTTCATCGAGGATAAAACAGTTAAAATCTCTTTTAATGGCAGGCCAGCCGCTGGCAGTGAGAATATCTACATAAACACCGAGTTTATTGTGATATGTAATGTAAGGATAAAGGGGACATGCATCCGGAGAAATAAAATCGGCTACCAGGGAGACCCACTCCCCGCTGAGTTCGTACCCTGCTTCAGCCACCAGGCGCATTGTGTTTTCTGTGGACATGTGGTAACTTCCGGGAATGCTCCACATAACTACCGGATGCCCTAAAATCCGTTCAAGCTTCTCTTTACTTTCCTTAAGATCTTCCTTCTGCATGGTTTCATCCATATTCATACCCGTGTGATTCCTTGTATGGCATACAATCACATTGCCTTCCGCTTCCCATTCCCGCAGTCGCTCCTCTCCGAGGGATGTAGAGACCTTGTCTGTAACCACTGCAATGGCCAAAGGAAAGGGTGATGCCTCGAGCACCCGGTTTGTATCATGGTACGGATCACCCCATTTGTCCGAACATCCGTCATCCGTTCCCGCATCATCCAGGCGCAGGATAAGATTTGTGATGCCTCCCGGCATCTGCATAATCCTCGGCAGGGGAATCGGGGAAAGCCGGGTGATAATGCTGGAAAGAAAAGCCCTGTAAAAGAGCATGTCTGTGGGAATAAGACCGAATTTTCCTTCAGGAGGCAGAGCCTCATACGAAATATAGGCTGAGTTTCCCTTCCCCAATGAATTAACGGCCAAAAAAATATCTCCCTCAGGACGGTACGCCCAGTATTCGTAATGGCCATGAGTTCTTGCAAGAACTTTCGCGTTTATAGCCCTGGTTCGTGTTTTTCGAATAGCTCCGTATGCCTGCCCGGTACGGATATTATATGATGTAAAGGATGGAATACGGGATCCATCCTGAATATCTTCTCCCGTAAGATCGACGCCATCCCAGAAAGGATCTTCCGGGTCGGCTGCTATTACCGTTTCGTGATGGGCAGAAACAGGCAATATGTAGCTGCCACGTTCGGAAACAAGGTCGAGACCGAGTACTCCGGACAGACCCAAACCTGTCGCACCACCGTTTTTACGCTCCTTTCCATGCTCGTCCATTACACTATTATCGAAATAACTTAAAAGCCCCGCGCCGCTTTGAACAGCATCTTCTATAATCGAAATTTCATTATTGCTCATGCGGACAGTACCCGGAGGAATTATCACCACTCCCGCTTCGGTAAGACCGTTAAAACCATCTAAAACTTCTGTATAATCATAACCCATAAACCTGGCAAAATCACAAAACCAATCTGCCGCTTTTGAGTTATAATTCCTGCCGCTTCTCCAGATAATTAACCTGTTTTTCATAATCTTTTTCCTTTACTACTTTTAAGTATTACCTTCAAGAGCAGCGAAGCATCTTACCGGTATATTCTCCGCCTTTAACCCTGATTATTAATTAGCTTAAAATTAATTTCTGCAATTCGTCCACTGCTCTCCGGGCAAACACTCCTGCCTCCATTTGAGTAAACATGGATTCATTAACTATTACATATCCGTTAAACCCGACAGCCTTAAGTCCCCGGAAAACAGAAACATAATCCAGTCCTGTCGGATCCCCGGGCAGAACACGCTTAAAACGCCGTCCTTCATGTTCCCAAACATCATTGCCTTTATCTTCCGGACGGGCAGACCTGCAATTTTGCACAGAGAGCTGTTTAATATGCTTTCCCAATTTCTTAACCGTATCTTCTCTATAATCTTCATTAGCTTCAAAAAAGTTGGCAGGATCATACTGAAGGCCGAAGTTCTCTCGATTAATTCGCTTTAAAGTATCCAAACATAGAGCAGTGTTTTCTAATGGTCCTCCTGTGTGTGTCTGGATTATAAGCTCCATACCGAGTGATTTAAGAATATCGCACTCCCGCCGAATCCAATCCGAATCTTTATCCCAGCTCTTAAGCGTAACACATCCAAGCATCTGCACTTTATATGCAAATTCTTCCAGAGTCCTTAGTCCTGAATTGTCCGCAGGAATATTCTTCGGAATAAAAACGGATGAAAATTCTAACCCCAGTTCATCAGCGGTTTTGCGAATTCCTTTAAGTTCTTTTTCAGTTAAATTCATGGTAATTTGAGTTGAACGAAGCTCCACGGCTTTATAACCGTTCTCCCCGGCAAAACGGATAAAATCCGGTACACCCATCTCACATCGGCGGTATTGAATTTCAATAAGTCTTCCTGATAAACCGAGCTTTAACATAGTTCTAATACCTGATTATGCAAAGCCATACACTCCCTGACCAGGGTATCCGGAGCTTCCGGTGAAAAACGCGTTCCCTGGACTTCGTCTTCATTTACGGAATATCCCAAATTCGACGGAAGATATCCGAGCCACGGCCCGTTTGAATATCCTAAAACGAAAGTATGGTGAAATCCGGAAGCTTCCTTTATATCAAGTCCGATTTCCACGTAGGGTTCCATCGATCCCACTGCCATAATAAGACTGTCTCCTATTACCAGCGCCTGAATCTCATCCGGTATTAAATTACCGGGAATGAAAGGCATGGTGGTTCCACGCTCAGGTTTTTGTGGTTCCCACCTGGGCAGATCGATCATTCTTTTCTTTGCCTTCAGAGGAAGCCAGGACACTACATCTATATGTTCGAGAATTTGAATAATCTCATCGGCAAATATCTTACCCAGTCTTTCCGCTTCCGGGATTGTTCTGCCTTTTCTGAATGTCTGAGTACCGGTATTGCCTGCGCATCCCTGGAGGAACAGGCTTACAGTATTCCCGCCAAGGTGCCTTTCCACTTCTGCCATTCCTATGCCTGCGTAATCTCCGCTTAAAAGTGTATTTTCTCCGTGAAGCACGGTTGGATGGCTGCTGTAATTGGATACGACAGCGATGATATTACGTTCGTAATCCTCGATACGAATTACACCGCACTCGTTATCCATTACACCGTCAGGATTAGGCTGTCTGCTTCCCCAGAGGCCTTTTCCATCCGGAAGTCTTCTGCTGGAACCGATGCCGTAAATCATTTTTGAGCCTATCCCTATACGGGCATACTTCATATTTTCCCAGGCCTGCTCGACTGCCTCTATAGATGCTTTTTCAAAAGGTCCTTCGCTTCCCGAATGAGTGTGTATGGAATTAATCAGAATATTGGATTCGGGTATTCCAATCCGTTTTTGAATTTCACTCCTGATCCGTGCAATATCCTTAAATCCTTCAGGCAGGTCATAGCAGTTCAGCTTTTCCCAGCTCAAGATTACCAGTTGATCCTCTCCATTATCCAGGATTAAAGCCCTGACATGCAGCCTGTCATGGATTCCTGTGGACTGCCGGGCTTTAAATCCCCTCATACCTACGGAAACAGAAGGAGTAATATCTATCCTGGCCGCTCCGGCTCTGAACTTTTTCCCCTCCTGTTTGTTCCTTCCTGTTATTCTTGATAAACCCCCGGGAAGTTCAGGTATTTTTCTCGATTCCATATACACCTCGGGAATTTCGTAACGTTCCTCACCGGATAGCCATCGAATAGCGCTGATAAGCAGCTCTGATTCACAGCCTGCAAGGGGAAGTTCTCCGCCTGAATCATCGGTACCAAGGGGGAATCCGAGAAACAGCACCTTCCCTTTGCCGTAATTTCCGACAATACCTGTATTCAGGCGGGTTCCGTTTCTTAAAAACGCCACCCCTTCAGGACCGCGGTACAGAGCTGTTCCGGAACATCTCAGTTCGAAAGGATGTATTTTACTGTTAATACCGTAATAAGGAATTGGTTTGACAATACGGTCTCCTGAAGGTTCTGCTCCTTTAACCATATCCGGGAAAAGCGCTTTCGATGCCTCGTAAGGAGATGTTTTGGTGTACAGAAGCATTGCCCTGCCTCCGGATTCCACATAACTCACAAGCTTTTCTCTCTGTTCAGTCAAATCCCGGGTTACTGAAGCTGCTAAAATATGATAATTCTCAAGGTAATTCTTTAATTTGGAAGGAATAATCTCAAAAGATAAATTCTTTTCTCCTTTTAGTGCTGTAAGCATTTGTTTTACACCCGGTCCTTGTACTTTTGAAATTGGTTTCGAAAACGGTTTCATAACATCCATAAAAGCAATTTATCATTTTCCTGCACGGTTGTCAATGAAAATAGCTTATCCCTTTAATCCTGTTAAGGTGATTCCCTGTACAAAGTACTTCTGGGCAAAGAAAAACACCACCATGCTTGGCACGGCAATTAATATTGAACCGGCCATTATTAATTGCCAGGAGGATGTATAGTATACGCCTCTGAATGTAGACAGGGCAAGAACAAGGGTTTTTTTTGCCGGCGAGTGAAGATAGATAAGAGGACCGAAAAATGCAGTCCACTGACCCATGAATGTGAAAATCGCTGCTGTTGCCAGGACAGGTTTGGAAAGGGGAAGAATTATTTTTAAATATATCCCAAAATGGCCGTAACCATCGATTCGAGCGGCATCATCGAGCTCGAATGGTATTGTCAGGAAGAACTGCCTCATAAGAAAGATATAAAAAGCCGATCCAAAGAAACTTGGAACTATGAGCGGCTTAAAAGTATCTATCCAGTGCAGAATCTTAAAGATAATGTACCTTGGAATAAGCAGTACCTGACTCGGAATCATGATTGTTGCAAGTACAACTAAAAACAGGACATTCCTTCCCTTAAAACGTATTCTCGCAAAGCCGTATGCTACCATAGAAGAGGATAAAATCACACCAAGCATACTAAATACTGTAATAATCAGTGTATTCTTCGTAGCCAATGGAATATTCATAATTTTCCACACCTTTGGATAGTTTGAAAACATTAAAGGTTTGGAAATCCACTCCGGGGGAAGCTTAAATATATTACTTCCCGTTTTTAAAGAACTTGAAATCATCCACACAAGAGGAACCAGGAAAATTACAGCGATCAGGCTTATTATAAAATATACAAGCCCCAACCAGATCTTATGTCTGACACTTTTACGGGAAAGCCAGGAAACTGTTTTATTTTTTTTCACTACAGGTATTATGCTCATATTTTTCCTTTCCCTTTTTTTAATCCTTCATAGTAAACCCACATCGATGAACTTCTTATA
>QILZ01000036.1 GCA_003233545.1 Spirochaetales bacterium | reverse complement strand
TTTTCGAGTAAATCATAAAGAGAATATCCCACATTCTTCTGCATTTTTATCCCTGATACCGGCAGCTTAAAAGTATGGGTTGTTTTTTCCGGCCAGAGGCTTATTAGTCCCCAGAGAACCTGATTATCAAAGATTCGTAAAACATTTACAACCCATTCGTTCGAACAGTCGATAAGATTAAAACAGGATCTGCCCTTTGTCAGCACATCGTGCTTACCGCGGGTATTCAGCAGGTTCCTGTAAAACTCTTCCTGCCCTTTCTCCTGACCGGACCATATCATCGGAATAAAACCTGCAAGTATAAGTGCCGAAAACCCTGCCTTTTCAAGAGCTGACCCCCTTAATCCATAGGAGGGAGGGTTAAAACCGCGGGTATCATGGGTTTCCGTAAAGGATACCCTGACAGCATCTTCAGGAAGCGAAAGCCGATAATCCCTCATCCACTCTCCCCACTCATACGGGGTAATCCTGTTCCGAAGCATCTGAAAAGTCTGGGCCGACGGAAGATAGTCGCAGGAGAAATCATGCGACCTGGTAAAAATGGGACCGAAAAGTTCACAGAGAAGCACATTATCCTTTTTTATACTTTTGATATTCTTCTGAAGCTCTTCCAGGAGCGATATTACTCCCAGATTTGTCTTACTTGCATGGTAGGGAATCTCCCTGCTCCAGTTCGGCTCTTTACCTAGGGGCGCATCCACCCTGTAGCCGTCAAAACCGAAAGTTTTAAGCAGTTCAAGGCTCCAGTTCAGCATATACCGCTGGTAATCCGGATTCGCCCAGTCGAAGGAATATGTATCTTTCCATCCATGAGAAGATACAAGATTTCCCTCCTCATCCCTGCAGAACCATTCCGGATGTTCATGTACATATTCGGAATCACAGGCACACCCCTGAGCAACAAAATCGAGTAGAACACGAATACCTGATGAATGTGCTTCTTCCACCAATTCTCTAAAACTATCATCAGAACCGAGAGAGGGATCAAACTTTTCGTAATCCAGAATTGCATAAGGGCTGCCGTTTCTTTTCCAGTTCTCATCCCATACTTCACCGAAAGGATTATCATAGAGCCAGACAGGCATTAAATAGAGAGTATTTATTCCCATATTTTTAAGTACCGGAAGATACTCTTTTAAACCGCGGAATCCGCCGAACTGTCCGGGATGCACTTCATAAATAGATGCTTTTTCCACCCACCCCGGTGCTTTTCCATAAACAGGAGGAAATACGCCGGTTGTAATGTAATGTTTCTGAAATTCCTTTAACAATCTATTCCACGTGCCCCTGCCGGGCATTAAAAACCGGCTGCCGCCTGTAAGTTTCTCACCCGCTTTAAGACGCCCTGCAAGAGAGGCTTCATGGATAAGATCGAGAGTTTTACCATTGCTTTTTACAACCGGCCTGGCATTCTCTGTTTCGCTGTAGTACCAGCATAGAATACCGGCCTGCTCCCTGCCGTTATAAACTGCAAGCAGACCCGGAGAACAGTCCGGTACCTGCTCCATGGAAAAACCGTACCTGTCCACTGAAGCGGGATACGAACTGCTAACCGGACGGTTCGAATTTTGTATCTCCAGAGCCTCTTTAAACGAAAGATGCGGCCTTACCGCAGTACCGGGAGCTTCGAAAAAACAATCTTCCGCGGAAGATATCCTTACCCGGGGAAGTATAAACCGTAAACCGGTAATCTTAATCTCTTTTTTCCCGGTATTAACTATCGTCACGGTTTGTTTAACCAGATTATCCCTTATTTCGTAAACATCATTTATTACTAAAGAGCTATATTCGATTATGATCGTTATAATAGTCTTATTTCCGGAATCCTGCCTGGTAATCTCTTTTACCGTTCCGCCGGTATTTCCGTTAAGACTGCTTCCTGTAATGACTACTCCTGTAGATTCGTTTCCGTAAAAATGAACATCGGTATTATCAGGCCCAGCTGCGCCGGACGATCCGCTATCCCCGTTTTTAATAATATTCTCTCCTGAACCGGGCAGGGCAAGCAGTACAAGAGAGCCGTTGGTTTTAGAAAAGCCGAGTGTCAGGTATTCTGTTTCCAGTATAAAAAGATTATTCATTATTGTTTTTAAACCCGATTTAATAAAGGCTTATCCTTAATTCCTCTTTCCACTCTTCGCCCGGCATAAGTATTATTCTCCAGAGCGGCATAACACAGAATCCCTGGTAAATCCTCTCGAAACCGCCCTCCGAATTGGATATGGTTTCCACAGGATACCACCAGACCGATGCTTTTATATTCCATGAACATTTTATATCTATGCCGAGCCAGTCCACATGCATGGAAAGCCGGTCCGCAGCTTTACACTCCCCCGCAGTATCGAGCATCACTTTTCCCCCTGGACTGCCGGAATCGAAATACGAACCGGGAGCGTTTCCGCCCATAAGCGCCCAATTTGTTTCTACACCGAAATTTGCTTCTAGTTTTATGCCGCCTTCATTTGTAATACGGTAAATTACCGTAATATACTCCGATTCATCTTCTACAATAAATGATTTCTCCAGTTTAACCGGTATTTTACCCGAAGCGTTTTTTACAAACCCATGCTTGTAAAGTTTTACCTCCACACCCGAATTAACAGCTCCATTATCATGCAAATTCCCGGCCGTAGAATTATTACCCGGGTCTTCCGCTTCAGATTTCTCCCCGTTTTTCCTTAATATATACCGGCCGGATGCAAAATCACCTGTCTCCGAATATCCTGATTTATAGAAATCTTCCCAATCTGAATTTTCGGAAATAAAATGGTCGACAAAGGACGCACGCCTTTGCCTGTCATAGAAAAGCCTCTTTTCCAGCCCCGATTCTTTTACACGCACAGCTTCCGTGTGTATATTTTCAGGTCTCTTTGAGCCTTCCACAACAATTTTTCCTTCTTTCACGGCTTTAATGAGCTCCTCATGATATATCTCCCTTTTCCTGGTAAGGGTATTTAACAGGTTAAAATGTTTCTCCCGCCAGTCCCATTCGAAACATGTACCCCCCCTCTGCGGATCGATGTAAAAATTCTGTACCGCAGTTTCCACAAGGATTTCATCGTTGTCATCACAGTCGAAATCGACCACATCACAAACCGGTTTCCTGTCCTGCTTTTCCTTAAGATCATCTTTTAACCTGTCCAGAAGCAGCTCCGCTTCTATCAGATTTTCATAAACTGCCGATCTGATATGGAACAGGTATATCCCGCCGAAAACACCGTGCCAGTAAGGACAGTTACACTGACCAGCCCACAGTCTTTCCAGCAGCAGCTTTTCCGGATCAGCAGGGAGAATGCTTCCGGCACCGGCGCGGGCATCGAGAAAAGAGTGTATCTTACCGCTTACTCTCAGCATCTTCTTATGCATGGTATTTATCTCCGGATATTTAACCATGAAATTCCGCCAAAACCCCCCCTTTAAAAAACGTAAAGCGTCCAAGTCGTTTTTTCTTTTAAGTCTATCCTTTACAATCTTAAACTTTCCGGAGAGCTTTACAGGCAGCACCCATTCCGTCATTTCATCGTAGGACGCAGTGGGAAGATAAATCCTTCCGAGAGGAGAATATCTTTTCCTGTATTCGGAAGGTGTAATTGTGGTTATTGCATCGGCGTTTTCCTTAAGTGCCGTAAAAAATCTGTCCATCCATGCATTTTTTCCCCAGCAGTGATCGTACGTTCCGGGCCACATGCCGAACTTTTCTCCGTCATCACCCATCAGGGCAAGTTTTCTGCCGGAACTGTCTCCCTCCTGTTTTAGCCAGCCTATGACATCATCCGCTTCCGCCCATGGAATTGTATACCGGAGATGCTTTAATGTACTGAAAACATCCAGTTTATTTCCCTGTTCTTCCGTTACATAATATCCGAACAGGTCATCCTCATTTAATCCCGCATACTTAAAATGGGTATCGTCCACGATTGTGTATTTTACTCCGTTTTCCGAAAATGTCTTTGCAAGGTGCGGTTCCCAGACACGTTCGGCAAGCCAGGAACCCTCAGGATTATAATGGAATAATTCCCGGATAGTACCGTTTAATTTTTTAATCTGACCCGCTTTATCGATATCCGGTATAGAAACAAGAATCGGTTCGTAATATCCACCTGTTAAAATTTCCACCTGCTTTGTCTCAGCCAGAATCCTAAGCCTGTCTATAAGATCGTGTCTGTGCACAATAATCCAGTCGAGCAAACTTCCCGTGTAATGCAGGGCAATCTTTACCTCCGGGTGCTTCTCCACAAGGGCTATCATCGGTTCGTATGCCTCCCTGCAGGCTCTTTCGAAAACAAAATCGAAGTTTCCCACGGGCTGATGGTTATGTATTACAAGTGACAAAAGTATTGTTTTTTTCACATTGTTAGCCTTTCTACGATCGCCTTATTGTCCGCATCTGCCTTACTTCCGTAATCATCCTGCTTTCCTCGATTACTCTTTTTCTGCAGTTATCCTGTTTCCGGTATCATCCTATTTCGCATAGAGCAGAGGAATCTGAGCAAAATCACCGGCAGTCAGGCTGTCCGTATTTTTTTTATGCGACGGTGGATAATCCGACAGGAGTTCTTCCTGTGAAGGTGTTTTTCCTTCGGGCAGGATAAGGTCCATTATCCTGGTATGATTCGTATCGTCAGGAGCACCGCCGATTCTCCATTGTTCCGCTTTCCTTTTAACATCCCGTACCCTTCGAACACCCGGCGACGGAAAGCCATCCTGGCTGAGAAGTGCACAGAGATAACCCCACTTCCGGGGTTCTGCATTCTTCCCCAAAAAACTCTTTAATACCTTTATGGTTACAGTTCTGTTGGGAGGATCTGTAATAACTTTAACCGGGTTACCTGATATTTCGACCGGTTTCCCCGAGCTATCCGGTTTTAAAAGCTTCTGATCCCAGCCCTCTACCCAGAGCGCATAATCCCAGCCATCGCCTTTTTTTAAAGACGCATTTCTGCCCTCGAGAAGTTTCCTTGCACCCGTACCCTTGCCCGGATCCTTATCTATATAGATATCAAATGTCTGCAGCGAGAGATTTATCCCCGACCCCCACGGATTTGTTAACGGTCCGCGTATTTTCACCTTAAAGATCAGGTACTTCTTATTCTGTTCGACACTGAATTCTTCCGCATCGAATACTCCGGGTTTAAAAACCTTATCCGTAGGATATACATATGTACCCGGGCCGTTATCATCACCAACAGGATCGATTACTTTAAAAATACTTTCCGAAGTTCCAAGCTCGGGAACCATGCATAAAGCAGAGCCTTTCCCGGGGATCTTCGATAAATAACCGTTAACGCCCGCTGTTACAAACTGCATCTTAACCTTATCTCCGGCTTCCACATCACCGAGATAATCCAGGGGAAGAGATATTTCCGTTAAACCGGGAACCGGATTATACTTAACGGATTTTAAATTCCCAAGCTTCTCCCACTGCCCGTATTTTCCCACTCCCCACAGCGATACTTTCATATCTTTTAAAGATATTTTCACAAAATAGCCTGCCCGCAAATCGAGTAATAGTTTTTCCCCGTTTTCCTTAAACGGAATTGTAAATGGATTCGAATGTTTTTGAGAGGGAACGGAAAAATAGAAGAAGATACTCCTTGTTCCGCTGCTTCCCGGTACTTTGCCATTATAATCGATTCTAAGGTAGAGGTTTTTGCTGTCGAACCCGCTGTAAAAGCCTTTTAAGAAACTATCGTTAACAGAATAGTAACATGCATTATCCCATTCTCCATTCGATATTCTGCCGTCGATTTCGGGACTTATGGTACCTTTGATATTTCTATCAGCCTTAACAGCCTGTTTGGGGATTATCGGTACCTCAAGGAAATCAGGAACAGGATCACCCAGGGATGTATAGACACTCTTTAACAGAGAGCGGTAATTTCTGTCGAAATACGCATCGTCGCCGGAATCCTGATCCTTTCCATACCACCAGAACCAGTCGGAACCTTCCGCGAGGTACATAAAATCGAATGCTTTTGCAAGCTTATCCTTAGGAGCGGTACGCTTTTTGTACATATCAAACTGTGCAAGATGTTTTCGTACCCGGCCCAGATAGTTCCATGCCTCGTTCTCCTCCGGTTCGCCTATCCATGTCGCATAATCGGAACTGAACCATGCACCCGGCCATAATTTATCGATGGTACGCTGTTCGGGGAATTTTTTAATATAATCTGATACTGTAATAGTCTTTATTATCCTGCTCGTCGAGAGTTTGCCGTACAGTGCATTAAGAAAGGCTTTGCCGTCATTGTGGTAGTATTCCCAGGCATTTTCACCGTCGAGAATAACGCTCACAAGATGAGGCCCTCCGGAACCTTCTGATATTAACTTTTTTCTTATGTTCTTAAGCCTGTTAATAAAATCCTCCGCCGCTTTTTCGCCCGGGGTACCGGAATACTCGAAACCTATAAGGTCGGAAAGTCTGTTATCGCGGAATACGATAGCCGTTCTTTTCCCTTTCCCGGAGTAAACGTAGTAAGGCCTGTAAAGAGCATCGGCTTTATCCACAACATCATTGCCGTTCCGCGTAAAACTGTCGATTCCTATGGATTTTGCCAAAACCTGTTCGCCCGAGGCCATCCATTTATAACCTGCATTCCTGACGAGCCTTACAATAGGCTGGGCGACAGCCCCTTCGGCAGGCCACAGACCGACGGGAGCTTTACCGAAGTGCTTTTTATACACAGAAACGCTCAAGTTAAGCTGTGCTATTGCATCCTGCGGGTAGGAAAAACGCTCAGGGAGTTTAACTCCCGGATCGCCTATCTTTGCAAGGTCGCTGTTATAGATTAAAGGTAAAATCGGATGCGCATACGGGCTTGTTATTACCTCTATCCGTCCCATATCCTGCAGCTTTCTATATTCGGGTATAACCGAATCGATTACCTTTTTAACTTCACCAAAGAGAGGCTTTTTATCCGATTCGGAAAAATCTCTTCCCTTCTCTACAAGCCGTTTTAAAGGTGCTTTAATGAGAAAACCGGGATCGAACCAGGCCAGGTTAAAAAGAATCTGAAGATCGAGGAAATCCTGTGTACTGTACTGTTTTAAAGCGGTATCTATTTCGGAATCACCTGCTCCTCCTCTTTTCTTTAAAAGTTCGGTATATCTCGGAAACCGGCCTATAAGGTTCTTATAGTTTGCATCGAAAAAGCGCCTCAGTATGAAACGTTTATCCTTACTGTCAAGCGAAGATGCGGGCTTTTCCGACAGCACCCAGTAGATATCTTTTGCCCCGCTCTTAAAATCATCGAGTTGTTTTATAAGAACAGGAGTAAGATTAAACGTAATCCTTACATCAGGATATTTTTCGAGAATCGAAACCATATCATAATAATCTTTTGTTGCATGCACCCGTACCCACGGACGGGTATAAATACCTGTTTTCGGGTCTTTAGAATAGAGAGGCTGATGCATGTGCCATATAATATTAAGATAAAGCGGTTCGGCCCGGTTCGAAACAGAGCCGTTTTCCGCTCCGTCTGTCCCTTTTACCGCACTTTTTATTCCGCCGCACGATGCGAGTATAAAAGTTAAAGAAATAATAAGAAGTGTTGTTTTTCTTTTTATCCGTAATTTGTTTACCATAGAGTATTATCCTTTCACGGAACCGAGTGTAAGCCCGGAAATAAGCCACTTCGAGGAAAACAGGAAGAGTGCCATAACCGGTATTGCAATAAGAATAGATGCCGCGGAGTAAGCCCCCCACTCGGTCTGGAACTGTCCCTGAAGGCTCTGCAGACCTAGTGTCCATGTGTACATGGTTTCCCTCTGCAGCATGATCCGCGCAAGCAGAAAATCGTTCCATGCCGTCATAAAATTAAAGAGAAAGACAATTGCCATAGCCGGAGTGGAAAGCGGCAGTATGATTCTATAAAACGATGCTAATTTCGAAACACCATCTATCATGGCAGCCTCATCTAACTCCACGGGAATGGTGTCGTAGTATCCCTTTAATATCCATATACTGAAAGGTATGGAACTTACCGAATAGGCAAAAATCAATCCTTTATATGTATTAATAAGATGGAGCCGCGCCGCAAGAATGTAAATCGGAATCATCAGCATAGCGGCAGGTATCATCTGGGTGGTCAACAGAAATACAAGCCCGGGTCCCCGTCCGGGGAACCGCCACCTGGAAAAGGCATAAGCGGATGTCGATGCCAGTATTACACCTATTACCGCCGTTGTAATTGTAATTATGAGGCTGTTCCAGAGCCACAGGAAAAAGTTCTTATCGAACAGAACCTCTCTGTAATTACCTAAACTTGCATCTTTCGGAATTATTGCAAGAGAAGTGGAAAGAAGCCTGTCTCCGGGTCTTAGAGAAACCGAAAGTATCCTTAAGACAGGATAGACTGCTATTACACAGGCCAGTACAAGTACAAGATGAATCAGAATCCTTTTAAAGGGGCTGTCTCCTTTCGATCTGTAAAAAAAACTCCTCTTTTTACTCTTATCGTGAATGGTATATCCATTACTGCTATTCATTTTTCATACACCCCCTTTAAACCACCGGTAGCCCTCATATACAGTACTGCAAAGATAAAAAGAACAAGAAAGATCACAAATGCAAATGCGGCCGCAAAACCATACCGGTTGTACTGAAATGCAGCCCTGAAAAGTGCGGTCACCAGGATATCGGAGGTTTCGAGTTCATTTTCATTAATAAAGAAAGGAATATTAAAATTGTTAAACGTCCAGATAGTACCGAGTATTACTGCCGGAGCCATGACAGGGCTTAACATCGGCAGTGTTATACTTTTAAAACGGTCCCATGCCGATGCTCCGTCTATTTCCGCAGCTTCATAGTACTCTGCGGATATACTCTGCAATCCGCCTAAAAGTATAATCATCATAAACGGAACACCGAGCCAGATATTCGTAATATTCATGGCAACAAAATTCCAGAACGGATCCGACTTCCACTGTATGGCAGTTAAACCGATATCACGAAGCATTATATTGATAAATCCGTATTGATACTGAAATTCACCGCGCCAGGTCAGCGCCGCTATGACCTGCGGAATAGCCCAGGGTATTATCAATATCGTTCTGTATAAACCGCGCAGTTTCATTTTCCTGTTAAGAAGAATTGCAAGACCAAGCCCTAAAGAAACATGAAAACTGAGCTGAATTACCGTCCACAGAATAGTCCGCAGGAGAAGCGGAAAAAACATTACCTGTTTTAAAACGGGCTGCGTAAAAATGAGTTTCAGATTATTCCAGCCGCGGGCGAGACCGTAGGAAGGATTTTTAAAATGACGCAGACTCATATTGCTGAAGGCAATCTTAAACTCATAGAAAACAGGATAAACGACAAGCATGATTAATCCCACTGCAGCAGGTGCAAGCAGCATAATAGGAATGGCATATTTGTTTTTTAGAATAACTTTTAAAACTGCATACAGAACCATCTCGATTACAGCGGAAGCGAGTACAATAACAATTATAGTAAAACCAACCTGCCCCAGACTGTTCCGTATAATTGCAAGATTGAGAGAATGCATAATGACTCCCTTAATATATTTTATTTACCGTGTATTACTTTCGCCGCCTTAATATAGAGGAACAGGTTAAAGCCTGCTCCTCGTTTTTATCACAAACTCATTATAACTTATTCTTGAGCTTTTATACTGGCCACTGCAGCTTTCTGCATAGCCTTTGCAGCAGCTTCCGGTGATTTTTTATTTGCAAGAACCGCCTGCATTTCAGGCTTCATGGCATCCCAGTTGCTTCTCATCTCGAGAACGGTAGGCATCGGTGTTCCGACTACCATCTGGTCGGCCGACCCCTTAAGGATGGGATCATTCTTGATAAGCGGATCATCCAGTGCGGATTTTAAAGCAGGGAGCCTTGTTAGTTTTTTAACCATATTAAGCTGGTTGGCCTTGTCCGTTGCAAAATTGATAAAAGCCTTAACCGCCTCTAATTTTGCACCCGAGAGATCCTTAGGTATCATAAAGAACACACCGCTTGTGTATGGTTTCGGCCATAAACCGGTAGAAACCACCTTAGGAATACGGGCAACACCAAGATTATCTCCGAGAACCTTTTTATAACCGCCCAAAGACCAGTCGCCGTTTATAATCATGGCCGCTTTTCCCTCTTTAAACAGTGTATCCGCTCCATTATAGTCGCTTTCCGGAGGGATAATTTTGTATTTATACTTCATATCGTGCAGGAATTTAAGGGTGGCAACCATCTGCGGAGTATCGAGTGTCGGAGTTTTGCCGTCGCTTGCAAAAACCTTTCCGCCGAAACCACCGAGCCATGGTACAAGCCAGAACGGTTCCGTCTGGTTCCAAACCAGTCCGTACTGATCTCCGTGGGTAAGCTCTTTTCCGACTTTCATTAATTCGTCGGTATTCTTAGGCGGATTTGCAATCAATGCTTTATTATAGATCAGCATCAGCTGGTTACCATTGGAAATAGGGACTCCCCATGTTTTTCCCTGAAGCTTTACAGCCGCAAGTGCGGAACCCACATACTTACTTAAGTCGAACATATTGCCCACCGGCTTAATGAGATCTGCTGCAGTAAAGGGACCTGCATGATCACTAACCGTCCACAGAAGGTCCGGCGGAGATCCTGCCAGGCTTGCCGTCTGAAAATCTTCACGCAGGGTTTCCACATTTTTATTTACCACTTCAAAGGTTACATTGGAATGTGCCTGTGTAAAGGCATCCGCAAGGGCCTTTACATACTGCAGCCCTCCGTCAGCTTCCCCTTCTTTTGTCCACAGGGTAATCGATACAGGCTGCTGTACTGCCTCTTTTGTCTGCTTCTGGCCTGT
>QILZ01000021.1 GCA_003233545.1 Spirochaetales bacterium | reverse complement strand
TAAAGAAGGTTCGTGTTTATGATGTTCCGTTTAATTATTTTATGCCCGGGATCGATCCGCGTTACACTGCCGGACTTGCCTTTTTTGAAACATTGAACTTTCATCGTTTTACCGATACGGCTAATATGATTGTGGATTTGACGAATCAGGATTTCAGCACCGGTTCCGAAGAAAAACAGCTTGCAGCAGAAGGAATAGAGATAAACAGGGCAAATTACAATGACAGGGAAGATACGTTTCGCTTTATCGATAAAAACTTTCCGTCATGGCATTACGAGGTATCCAATGCGTTTAATTCATCTCCGGTCAGCCTGCATACGGCAAGACATCACGGCAGGATAAAGGCATTTTCCGCTCATAATGGCAATAATATGGGAACCGGGTGGTTCGGTCCCATGGGTACGGATGCAGAGTTTCGTAGAAAGGGAGTGGGGTGTGTCCTGTTAAAACGCTGCATGCAGGATATAAAGGATTGGGGATTACACAGGTCCGTGGGTGGGTCCCATACGTTTTTATTCCCGCTGTGTAAATGCAGTTGTAGAACGGGTATTCCGGAGGTATGAAAAACAACTTCGATAATATTCCGCCTGTTCCGGTGGGAACAGAGTAACAGCAACTCTCTATACTAATTCCTTTTCGGATATTTCTCCAATAAGGATTACCAGAGACTTCGAACATTTTCGTAAAAAAGTATTTTTTCATCTTTCGTTAGTATTGTAGCATTTTCTGCACGCGCCGTCGCTACAATAAATTGATCAGCCGGATCATCATGAAAAGGTTGGGGCAGCACTGTTGAGTGAAATGATAAAATGGGAGAGAGAGGGACTATCCTCAGTTTTGGCATATCGATAGCTGCATTTATCCAATCCTCCGGATCACACGAAATACCAACTCGTTGTTTTTCTATAAGTTTGCTGAATTCCCATGGAGAAATTGCTGATAAAAGTATTCATCATACATATTTGTATTGCCAATTATTTCTTTAACCCTTTGTGATAACTTTTCCGGATTCATATTCCACCATATCCATGTGTGAGTATCGAGCAGATATATCATTTGCAGGCATCCCACATTTCCTCACCCAATGGTGAAATGATGTCTTTTTCAAAAACGAGAGCATCAGAAAGTTTGCCCGGTTTAGGATTTATATCGGAATTACGATAAGGTGATATTTGGACTAATGGTTTACCCCGCTTTGTTATGACAATAACTTCCTGTGTTTTGGAAATTTGGTCTAATATTTTCAAAGCATGTGATTTAAATTTGCTTATTCCCATGGTTTTCATACGGCCGTTTCCTTACACAAACATGATGGTCAATTTAAATGGTCAAGTCAAGAATAAAAAGAAGAATTTCCGGGAAGCAGAACAGAGCCATGAGCTGCATCCTCGCAGAAGTGAACCGCCGGAATATTGTAAATATAGAACTTGTTTTTTAAGATATCTTTAAACACCTGTTCCCATTTAATGCCGGTACTTAAAAAATAGGTGTTTCCGTAAATTATATCTTTAAGCTCCTGTATTTTTTAATTCCTTCTTTGTGCAGGTCATTTCCATAGCAGTCATTTATTACTATAAGAGGCATATCCTTAACGGTAAGCCTGCGGAGTGCTTCCGTTCCAAGCTCGTTAAACGCTATAACCTCAGCCTCTGTTATGGACCGGGATATTAACGCAGCGGCTCCTCCTGTTGCCCCGAAGTAAACGGCACAGTTTGCTTTTAGTCCCTCTATAACTTTTTCTGATCTGGGGCCCTTGCCTATCATACCCTTTAAACCCCTGATTAGGAGAAGCGGGACAAAGGAGTCCATTCTGTAACTTGTCGTAGGGCCTGCAGAACCTATTACATGCCCTGGCCGGGCGGGTGAAGGACCCGAATAGTAAATAACCGAACCTTTAATGTTAAAGGGCAGTTCCCTATTATTCTTAATCATGCTTACAAGACGTTCATGGGCCATATCGCGTGCTGTATATATGGTTCCGCTTAAAAGTATTTCATCTCCGGTTTTAAGTTTTTTTACGGTGGTATCCGTTAATGGTGTTTCTATTTTTATACTCATATCTTTGTTAACCCTACAGTATAGATGATTTTACCCGTGCTGCATTGCATTGGATATTTACCGCAACCGGAAAGCTCGCTATGTGGCGGGGGAAAACCTCTATAAAAAGATCGAGTGCGGTAACCGTGCCGCCTAAGCCGCCGGGCCCTATCCCGAGTCTGTTTATTTCATCCAGCCATTCCTTTTCGTACTCAGCAATTGCAGGGTCGGGGTTTCTATCGCCGATCCGTCTAAGTATTGCCTTTTTGGCCAGAAATGCCGCGTAATCGAATGTTCCTCCGACCCCGGCTCCTATAATTAAAGGAGGACATGCATTTTCTCCCCCCATGTCGACGGTTTCTATTATAAAATTTTTAATTCCCATAACTCCGTCTGCAGGTTTCATCATCTTTATCCTGCTCATATTCTCTGCACCGCCGCCCTTGGGAAGGAGTGTTATCTTTACCCTGTCCCCTGGAACAATTTCAGTATGTATAATAGCGGGGGTGTTGTCTCCCGTATTAACAGGCCGGGTAATGGGATCTTTGATTATCGATTTTCTCAAATATCCTTCGGTATAACCTTCCCGCACACCCTCGTTAACGGCATCACTTAATGAGCCGCCTTTAAGTGACACATCGATACCTATCTCTAAAAAAACAACTGCAAAACCTGTGTCCTGACATATCGGTACCTTTTCGGTTTCCGCAATATAGAGGTTTTTAAGAAGCTGATTCAGTACCGCTCTGCCTGCAGGTGATTTTTCGTTTTTAAGGGACTCCGAGAGTTTATCCTTTAAATCTTTATTTGCGGCGGTATTTGCCTCGACACAGAGTCTTTTTACCGTTTCGGTGATTTTTTTTACATCGATTTCGCGCATTTTCATATTATTTACCCGATGTTACGTCCTTTAATAATATTATAGACATTGTTAATGAAAAGTATAATAATTTCTATAAATAATTTACTTTAAGAGTTTCAGGATTATCAGGAGGATTATTTTGTATCTGACAATTAAAAAGTGTATGTTTCGATTTATTTTTACCGGCATTCTTTTTTCTCTTTTGATAATTTTTCCGTTCTCCCTTTTTTCAGAGAGTTTTGTTACTTCCTCTGCAACGGCAGAGGGTTACGAAGGGCTGTCATCCAACCCAGCTGCAATTAACTTTCACGGATATAATTTAATTGCGGCAGAAGGGGAGTATGGAAGCCAGGGCACTTATTCGTCCGGCATATATTTTTCTGATAATTTTGGGCTTCTGTACAGCAGCGGGGGCGGGGTGCCGGTGTATAATTTTCTTTTCGGGGCGAGTTTTCCTTTAACGGACGGCTTTTTTATCGGCTACGGTGTAGAGATGAATTTACAGGAAGTTAATCCTTCCAATATGTCGTTTAAATTTGGAATCCTCTTCTTTCCATTTAATTTTCTCTCTATCGGTGCTTATCAGAAGAATATAACGGACCAGGCAAACAGCACATTTACGGCAGGCATAGGAATACGTCCGCTTGCAGCTTTTTATCCCCTGGCTGACAGATTAACTCTTTTTGCGGATGCGGAAATACCTCTTGATTTATCGGATTTATCCGGGTTAACAAAACGGTTCCAGGAAGGCTCTTTACTTAATAATTTAAATTATTCACTCGGAATAATAGCAGAACCATTAAACGGAGTAAAATTCGAACTTAAAACCTTTAACGGTTTCTCTGATTTTAAGGCATCCTTAGAACTTACTCTTGAAAACTTAAATATCGGCTTTTCATTTAAGAGTGATTTAAACTTATCCGATATTTCCTTCGGCACAGGGATCAGGTACTCCGTGCTGCCTGTACACTCGATTTTAAACCCTCCTGTAAAGCGTTATAAGCTGGAGCTGAAACGTCCTCTTAACAAAAATTCTATAAATAAAGAATCAATTTATAATATAGATTCCCTTATTTCCAGAATCTACGAACTGGCAGACGATCCGGCCTGCAGAATCATATACATGGACTTTGATTCTGTTACGGTTACCTCGATAGATGTACTCGAAGAAATCAGTGATGCTTTTTCGTACTTTAAAAAGAAGGGGAAAAAGATAATTACATACATGAACAACAGCTTTTCTCAGCTTGATTATCTTGCAGCCGCATCGGGAACAGAGGTGATAGTTTCTCCCGCTAATTTTATTTACCTTACCGGAGTGGGAGGCAACTTTTTATTTTTTAAAAAGCTGTTCGATAAAGAAAGAATAAGTGTGGATTATTCAAGAAGCAGCAGCTACAAATCCGCACTAGATCAGTTTATCAGGGAAAAATTGAGCAAAGAAAACAGAGAACAGTACAGTGCCTACCTTAAGACCGGTTATAATCTTTTTAAGAAGATTCTTATCTCCCGCGGTTTTACCGATAAAGAGGCTGTAAAACTCATCGATAACGGACCCTATAATGCCCGGCAGGCTGAAAAATTAAAACTCATAGACGGCCGTATGTACTATGATGAGTTTAAAGATAAATACCTTAAGGATAATAATCCTGCCGAACTTAAAATAATCACTTATCAGGATAACAGCTGGGAGAATAAACCGGTGATAGCAGTACTTAAAGCATCCGGGCCTGTTGTCAGCAGTGAGACTCTTTCTCCCATGGATTATTTTTTTGGAAATTCCTACATAACGGAAAAAAATATGATCCCCGTACTGGATATGATAAAAGAAGATAAGGATATAAAAGGATTAATCCTGCAGATAGACAGTCCCGGAGGGAGTGGTTTTATAAGCGACAGGATATGGAGAGCGATAATGTCTTTAAGAAAAGAAAAACCTGTTGTAGTAGTAATGGGGAAGGTTGCAGCTTCGGGAGGCTACTATATTGCAATGGCAGGTGATTATATATTTGCCCGAAAGACCACATTAACGGGAAGTATCGGTGCTTTTACCTATAAGTATGTGATAGATAAATTCCTCAATAAATACGGGATTACAACCGATTCGATTTATTTTGGGAAAAATTTCAATATTTTCTCTCCTTTAAGCAGACTTACGGAGGAACAGAAGAAAAAGGTAAAGAACCTGACAGACGACTTTGTAAACCAATTCTACAGAAAGGTAGCTGAGTCGAGGCATATTTCTTTTAAAACGGTGAAAAAAATAGGAGGAGGAAGGATATACTCCGGAGA
Source organism: Spirochaetales bacterium (assembly GCA_003233545.1). Classification (GTDB taxonomy): domain Bacteria; phylum Spirochaetota; class Spirochaetia; order SZUA-6; family SZUA-6; genus SZUA-6. The sequence continues at coordinate 6,756 of QILZ01000021.1, read as the reverse complement.
AAAGGCGCTTAAGCTCGGTTTAATCGACAAAATCGGGGGCATGCATGAAGCGGAGAAGTACCTTGCGAAACGCTTAAAATTACATGAAGGCTCGTATACCGTAGAATACTATCCGGACAGGAAAATGCTTTTTACTATGCTTATAGGGGAAATGAAAGATAATAATACAAATTTAGGTACGGTTTTTAACCGGCTTCTATTTTATCAATTTTATCGATGACAGCCCCGATAACCTGGTCCATATTATAGTATTTATACTCTGCCAGCCTTCCGATGAAAAATATATTTTCCGTTTTTTCAAGTTTCATGGCTTCATCGAGGTATAATTTTCTTTTCTTAAGATTTTCTTTCGTCATTACCACGTAGTAGGGTTCGCCTTTTGCCCTGGGGTATTCAAAACAGACTGTTGTTTTTTTCGATTTTTCATCTAAAAAATACTTAAACTCCGTAATCCTGGTCCAGTCATAATCATTAGGATAATTAACAACGGCTGCATTCTGGAAATATTCCTTTTCGTAATTAATCATTTTCAGATCCAGGGAACGGTACTGGAGACCGCCGTATTTATAATCGAAGTATTTATCCAGTTCGCCGGTATAAATAACCGTACCGGCATTTATATCCTTCTTTATATTAAAATAATCCTCTCCGAGCAGTATGGATATATTATCGTGGTTCAGAATGGATTCCACCAGTTTTGTATAACCATGCTCCGGGATACCCTGATATTTATCCGTGAAGTACCTGTCGTCGTCATTGGTTCGGATCGGTATTCTCTTTGCAACATCTGCTGCAATATTTTCAGGATCGGTATTCCACTGCTTTAACGTGTAATTTTTATAGAAAAGATTGTAGAGCCGTTCTCCTACCTGTGAAATAATTGTATCCTTAAAATTTTCAGGAGGTAAATTGAAATTTGAGTTCATAATCTCCTTTTTTAATATTTCTTCTGCTTCGGCGGAAGAGAATGAGCGGCCGAATATTCCGGACAATGTTGTTCTGTTAATTGGAAAAGGCACAACTCCGCCTTCCACATAGCTTAAGACTCTGTGCTGATAGTAGTGGAAATTGTCGAAATTATTGATAAATTTCCATACTTTTTCGTTATTGGTATGAAAAATATGAGGCCCGTATTTATGAACGGTAATACCGTATTCGTCTCTGTAATCATAGCAATGGCCTGCAATATGCTTTAGTCTTTCCACTATCAGCACCTTAAGCCCCTTTTCCGCTAGTATTCTCCCTGCGGTGCTGCCGGAAAGGCCTGCTCCTATTATCAGTACATCTGTTTTCATAATACTCCCCTGTAATATCATCAGTATTAATAGCTCTAAATATACGGCATAGTCAAGTAACAGGGAAAGCGAATATCCGAATATTGTGCTTGACTCTTCGGCGGAATACTTTATACTATTTTCTAAATGAAAGTGGCACATACTCACTCCGGAATAAGAGGATTGGCGTCCTATTGTTTAAATTTGTACAATTATTTTAAAGACACGGATACGGATACTCTGGTAATCAGCGAAGCGAAATGGACAAAACAGAAAATACCTGTATTCGAACCGGAGTCTTCGTTATATTTCGGTGTGTTGCCGTGGGTTCATCATATTAAAGAGGTTGAGGATAAGCTTCTTGAATGGGAACCGGATATACTTCATCATCATCATCCGTCCGGGAGAATAGATTTTTCCCTGCCTGGACTTCGAAAGAAAATTGATATTCCTCTCATAGTAACGGTGCATATGTCTGTCGGTTCTAAGAAATATTTTATAGACTGGGTAATGCACACGTTTTATATGCTCGTACGGAAGAATTTTTTAAATGCCGTAAGTTATGTAGCGATCAGTAAATATGTAAAGCGTCAACTGGAAGAGATAAGCGGAGTTGCAAAAGAAAGAATCGTGCTTCTTTATGCAGGGGTAAATACTGATATTTTTAAGCCCGTGCCCTATAAGAAGCATAAAAGACTGGAAATTCTTTTCGTAGGGCAGGTGACGCCGGAAAAGGGTGTGGATATTCTGATAAAGACGGTTATTGCATTGGCAGAAAAAAGGGATGTGCGGCTGAGTATTGTCGGCAATGGTACTCATGTGAAACGGTGGATGAAACAGACAGAGAATAATCCGGAAATAAACTGGGTCGGATTTGTCGGGACCCAGCAGAAAGTTGCCGAATACTATGCAAATGCCGATATTGTTATTCTGCCTACGAGGTGGGAAGAAGCCTTCTCATATATACCTCTGGAGTCCCTTGCATCCGGTACCGCTATTGCCGCTTCCCGTGTGGGGGGGAATATGGAGGCTATCCGGGATGGCTCGACCGGTTTTCTCTTTAAACCCGGAGACGGCAGAGAATTGTACGGTATATTGGAAAAAGCAGAGATAGAATCCCTGTGGGAAATGGGATTAAGGGGACGAGAGTATATATTGCAGAATCATACACTGAAACTATTCGGGGAAAAGTATCTTTCTCTGTACAACAATGTGCTTAATGATCCGGATCATCTAAAGCAGATAGATTAATCATAATTCCTTTAAAGATGATAGCTCAAAGAAACAACCCATTGCCAGTCTTCGGCTTTGTCTCCTTTAATATGATTAAAATTGGTGAGCAAAAGATAGTATAAGTCGGTCCCGAGACGTAAATTCCGTAAAAGTGTGCCGCCGGCATGGAGATGCAGTATGTTTAGATATTCAACAGTACCAGTCGGTGTTTTTAACCCCACCGTATCGTTAGACATGAGATATGGTGAATTTATTGTCATTTCGCCTTTCTCTATATTCTGATATCCGATCTTTACGGAGAAAGAATCTAAAACAGAGTACCCTGCATATATCGAATAGGTAACAGCATCCGGGCCGAGATAGTAGCCGAGCGGTTTATCCAGATAGTAAAATCCATCAGGCGGATAAAAGGACCAGATTCTTCTTCTTGTTGTGTACTTTAAAAACGGATTGTAACGATTGTATAGTAAAGGGTCTGTTTTTGCCCATTCGAAACCTGCATTCAGATATCCGGTTTTTACAGGATAGTAACCCTTGATTCCTCCTAAGTAACCGAGAGCTGTAGGGTAGGAATTGGATTTTTCTTCATATTCGGTCTGATATTCGTTAAGGAAGAACTGTCCGTACAGATTTATCCACCTGTATGGTGTAATTTCCAGGTCGGCTTCTAACGAGCCGTTAGAGCGTTCGAATTCGTACCATGAATGGAAAATGGCCATAAAATTAAAATCTCTGATTTGAGGGTACATTCCGCCCATAAGAAGTGATTCGGTTATGCTTAAGTTTATTTTTTCCCAGAACCTAAGTTCCAATCTATGAAACAGAAAGGCCTTGTATCGTTCTCCGAAGTATTTAATCCTGTTCGGAAAAGGTCCCGAAGCCTTTTCCGAAGGTGTAAGCCACGGCTCGAGGTATATATAGCCTGCTGAAAATTTAAAGTAATTCCAATATGTGGTTACAAAAAGAAAATCATAAAAATCAGGATAATCGGAGAGCATCATATTTCCTGTTTCCCCGTTGCCCATATCTAATTTATCACGGCCGTATGTCATCCGCCAGTTATTACTTCCCACGGAAATGAAAGCTCGAAACGGTATTTCCATGTCTAATTCTTTAAAATTATTTTTAAGCGAAATAATGTTCCAGTAGTTGTCTTTTACTGCATCGAGACGGTGTTCTTTTTTCATACTCAGTGTAACATTTGCATATACATTATTAAAAATCCAGAATTCCAGAGGAATTTTAAAAATGGGAAGCCGTTTTTCATATCCGTATTGCCAGGGTACATCACTGTTTGTATGCCTGTAACTTTCGATATTTATATCGAGAGAGCTGTTAAATGCAAATGAGGAATTTTCAACGTAGAGCGGTTTGGGATTCAGATCTTTTTCTATTTTTTTATATATCAATTTTCCCGCAGGGGATAGTTTCGAAGGATCGATCTTTCTTAAGTCTTTTTTAACTTCATCGGCACTGAAGGGTTTTAACGTGGAGGGAATAGAAATGCCGGATTCGAGAAAAAGAATATCGAGCCCTTCGTATTTGTTCCATGACAGGGGAAAAACTTTCTGGTTGTTTTCCGCATATACGAAAATCCCGGAGAATATTAAAAAAATATAAAATATGGTTCTTAAAAATACTTTAGAGTGTATTTTAACGATATCAAATGGTCCCATCTATTTTCTCCCTGAACATTACCTGCGTTTCCTGTGTATTCCAATGAATATTCCAGATGAAATTCGGATTTATAAGCCGGTAATTTATAATTTAAGAAAATTGTAAAATCATAGTTGGATTCTATTACCCCGTCGATAAAATCATAATAAGGCCATGTGGGAAGCAGTCGTTCTTCGCTCCAGACCGGTGATGAATAAACATTTGTTCTTCCGTGCATGGTAAACCAGAATGATGAACCGGTACTCAGCCCGTCATTTATATCGTAGCGGGTCTGCAAAAGAAACATCAGGGAATTCGGTTCGAGTATGTGCCCCAGGTGAGTTCCGAAATTCGTATACCGGTTAAAATTGCTTGCCTTGTCGGTAAGGTCATTCCTGTGAGTATATAACCAATGGCTTAAGTAAATGGATTCGAAAGTAAATGATAAACGGGGAATAATTTCATAGAGCTGTATTCCGGCGATACCTCCCCATTCGTTATGGTAATAATTAAAACTTAAAGGCGCACCCATGTCCCAGTCATCGGCAAAAAAAGAAATATATGCTTTTAGATTTAAAAGCCGAAAAATAAAATCTGCACCTCCGAGTTTATTATCCTGATCTCCCAATCTTATTTCGTTTACTATGTACAGGGAAAGAGGATTTAAGTAACTTAACTCGAAACGGTATGAGTATATTACCGATTCATAGATTGCAAACATAAACCAATCGAAGAATTGGAATTCGGCCCTGTGGGCGCTGATCATCTTTCTTGTATTGTTCGAACCGGGGCCCCTGTCCTGGAGGAATCCCAGCATCCAGGAAAATGTACCGCTGTCTGTAAGAGGGAAGTACAGTTGTATAAAGTCGTAGGAGTGAGCAGACCGGGAAAGCTGCAGGTTAGAGAAAGACGAGGGGCCCCATGAAAGGCTTTTCTTTCCCATAGTCAATGTTCCGTAGTTAAAATTTATCGATATCTGGGAGCCGGTATTATTGAATATATAGATATCCGACTCACCGGGAATATAATCTTCCGGAAAAAAACTAAAAGTGTTAATGCGTCTCGTTAAAAAAAATGCATAATTCGGATAGTCGGGTGCCTGCGGCTCGTAGAATTTTCTAAACGGAAGGTAGTTATAATGCAGATAATTGCCCGAAAATGAAAAATCTGCCCCCATGTAGAGAGACTGCGAAAGAGAAATTTCCGGTTCTATGTTGATAATAGCCTGTATATACATATCAGGCAGTGAATTAAGCCGTGAATGGGATACTATATCTGTCTTAAAATTTACCGCTGCAGAATTATTTTTCCCCCACTTGCTCTGCAATGGCCTTTTACCGGGATCGATACTCTTTAAGAAAATACGGATTTTATTTCTTATCAGTGAATATTCCGATCCGTCTTTTTCATCTATACGGTTTAGGATTATCTTTAAGAATCGCGATACCTGTTCTTCGTTATACGGCCTGACTTGGGGCAGATAATAGAGCCATCCCTCTGCATACCCCCTGTTTAGTATTCCATAGACCGGGTCGGAAAGAGGAACGAACTTCAGTGATTGTGATAATACCGGATAAATGCAGATTGTAAGAAGAAAGATAAATATATAAATAATTTTTTTAGACATCGGGAACCGATTATTTATTATTTGATGTTAAAAGTCAATATAACGAATTGGATCATAGCAAATGGACACCTATTTTGCCCCGGCGGAAAGGGCTGACGCAAACGAGCTTCTTGCGGAAATCGAAATAGCAAACAGGAATCCCATAATGTCCGGCTTGCTCCATTCGATTAATGGATTACTTGCCATTCTGGATGAATACCGGCAGATTGTTGCTACCAACGATTCGTTTCTTAAAATACTCAACATCGATGATCCTTCTGAATCTTTAGGGTTGAGGCCGGGCGAAGTATTACAGTGCATTCATGCTGATGAAAAACCTTCCGGATGCGGTACCACAAAGTTTTGCTTTTCCTGCAGGATATTACCCTCCAACAGCAAAGGGCGGCATTGGAAAGAACCTTTTTTCATGATGTCAATAACATGTTATGCGGACTGATCGGGGCAAGTGAATTACTTTGCCTTGAAAACAGCCAGTCGGAGCTTGCTAAAATGATTTACCAGTCATCATTACGTCTAAAGAAAGAAGTGGAAATACAAAGATGTCTCTCGCAAAGCGAAACCTACACATATAATCCGTCACGGAATAAAATCACAACAGGGCAAATACAAAAAGAACTTCGATCCTCTTTTTTATCAACCACCCTGCGGCCCGAAACAAAAATTTACAATTCCCGTTATCAAACCTTACCCTGTCTGTAAATACAGATATTTCGTTAGTGCTGCGTGTCCTTTGCAATATGGTTACAAATGCCCTGGGAGAGGATTCGGCACCTATTCCATGAAACTATTTGGAGAGCAAATCCTGGGCGGGCAGGTAAGTTTCTCAACTTCTAAGGACGAAGGAACCGTATTTAAACTTTCTTTACTAATATAAATGATCAACGACAATTAAAAATACCTATTAACGACAATTATAATTCCCGGTTTTTAAAATCAGATAAACCGTTAGAATACCTTCCATTAAGG
>QILZ01000117.1 GCA_003233545.1 Spirochaetales bacterium | reverse complement strand
TTTCAGTCTCTACGGTTTTAATAACAACTTTATAGCCGATTATTATGGAACTTATTGTCATGGTGAATATTATCAATATAAAGAAGAAAAAAATCTTTAAGTTTAACTTGTAACGCAGGTACCTTACCATTTTACTTTAATTTTCCTTATGCGGTATTCCGCAGATAGTTTTTTATCTGTCTTATATTTGCGGTGCATCCGAACAGTGTGTATTGTAATGTAAATTTGATTTATGGTCAAAAAGTGCCGCCGTTTAGTCTTTTATTAACAGGGATTTACGGCATTATGCAGGTATGGTAGTGTGCAATAAATTACTGTATTAAAAGTATAAGCCTGATCAGTCGATACATTAATAAGTGAAAGTTTCCTTTTATATTTTGATTTTTAGTATTCTCATATCTGTTTCTGCACCGGTTTTCGGATTTCAGGAAGGGTACGCTTCCTGGTACGGCGGGAAGTTCCATGGAAGATTAACCGCAAGCGGAGAAAGATTCGACACGAATATGCTGACAGCAGCCCATAAAACACTTCCTTTCGGTACGATAGTAAAAGTTACAAATATTGCCAATGGCAGGTTTACATTTGTAAGAATCAACGACAGAGGTCCTTTCGTGGCCGGAAGAATAATCGATCTTTCCAGAGCGGCAGCGCAGGAAATCGGCATGCTTAGCATGGGGGTGGCCCGGGTTCGTATCGATATAGTATCCATGGGTAAAAAAAATAATGTTTTTACCATTCAGATAGGTGCTTTTAAAAATAAAAAAAATGCAGAAAAGATCAGGAAAGGTCTGGAAAAAAATAAATTTCCCGTTGTATTGCGCTACTCGGATAATGGTATTATAAGAGTAATTATAGAAAATATCGTTGCGGAAGACCTTAAGAGCACATTACGAAGGCTTTCGGATCTTGGTTATTATAAGCCTCTTATTAAAAATGAGGTAATAAAAAAGTAGCGGAGGGCTGTATGGCGAAGAAGAAATTACGGATAGCGAGCTATCTAATCTCCAAAGGGCTTATCAGTGTGGAACATGCCCGTGAGATTATGGAAGAACAGGAAACCAAAAAAGGTGTAACAAGAGAGATGTTCGGAAGAATGGCTGTTAAAAAAGGGTATATCACCGAGGATGTTCTAAACCGGGCTGTGATAGCCAAAGAGAGAGAAGAGGCCGGATACTTATAGAATGCCGGCTGTGCCCTCTCATATATTTAAAGAAGAGGGGCGGTAGTGGAAACAAAGGTAGGATGGGGGTTATCCGGATGCGGTGATATTTCCGAAAAACGGGTTGCCCCCGCAATTAAAGATTCCGGACTATGCAGATTTGTCGGAGTAACGAGAAAGAATTACAAAAAGGCAGAGGATTTTGCACAGAGGCATAAGGCGGAGAAATGGTACCGGGATTTTAACGGAATGGTCGATGATGAGGAAATAGAAGCCGTATATATTGCTACCCCGGTTTATCTGCATATGCCTCAGACGATTGCTGCTGCAGAAGCCGGAAAACATGTACTCTGTGAAAAACCTATGGCTCTTAACAGCAGGGACTGCAGATCGATGATAGATGCGTGCAGGGCAAACGGTGTAAAACTCGGTGTGGCATACTACAGGAGATTTTATCCTGCCGTTTTAAAGATTAAAGAGCTTATAGATAACGGTTCGATAGGGAAGCCGATAGTTATTTCGGCTTATGCCCATGAGTTTTGGGACAGGAATGACCCGAATGACTGGAGAATTGTTCCGGAACTCGCAGGCGGAGGACCTTTAATGGATTTTGGTTCTCACAGGCTCGATATATTTTACTTTCTCATGGGAGAAGTGGAAAGAATAGCAGGTTTAACTGGGACTCTTTTTTTTAAGCGTGATGTGGAAGATACGGCGACCCTTGTAATTAAATTCACTAATGGTGCTCACGGTATTCTAAATGTGAGCCATGCGGTTTTAAAACCCGCCGATACATTTACGGTAATGGGAACCGAAGGTACGGTAGATACCCCTGTGCTTAACAGCGGAATTCTCACTATTACACGTGGTGACACCGTGGAAACTCTTAAACTGCCTCCGGCTGAAAATCTTCATAAACCTTTAATCGATGATTTTTCTCAGGCTGTCCTGGAAAACAGGGAACCGCTGGTTACAGGCGAAACAGGGTATTACACATCGCGTATTATGGAGAGAGCGTATAAATCCGTACCGGATAAATTCCAATAGTCAGGAGAGTGAGTTATCTGTTAAGGTAAAGTACCTTTCTTCTGATGTGCACCATACCGGCTTTTTCAAGCTGATTTGATATTTTCTCTGCAATCGATTCCGCATCCAGCTCACATAATTTTAATAAAATATTACGCTGTCCGTGAGGAATAAAGATATCCGGTATTCCGAAATTTGTAATAGCCTTAGCGTCGCCGCCGCAGGCTAAAATAGAGCGAATTTCCTGCCCGATACCGCCGTGCAGGGAGGATTCTTCCGCCGTAAAAATAAACCGGTAGTCAGCAGTAATCTGTTTAAGGTAGTCCTCATCTATCGGTTTAATAAACCGTAGGTTGTAAATATCGGCGGGAATACCGTCTGCCTCTAAAAGAATGGAAACGGCAAGCATAACTTCTGTTGTGGAGCCCACTCCTATTAACAGCACAGGTGCATCGATCCTTTTAATAAAAACACCCCTGCCCCGGACCACAGGCTTCGTATCGGCAGATAAATTGTCCGGGCATATCCCCTTCGGATATCGAATCAGAAAGGGGCCTTCCAGTGAAAATCCGTAGTTTAAGAGCATCGTCAGTTCTTTACCGTCGGCAGGTGCTGTTATGGTAAGGCCGGGTACACAGCGAAATATGGGGATATCGAACACACCCTGATGCGTCTCGCCGTCGCCGGGAACTATTCCTGCCCTGTCCAGAGCAATTATAACCGGCAGGCCCGGAATTGCAACGTCATGAATAACCTGGTCGACCGCTCTCTGTGCAAAAGTTGAATACAGTGCAACAACAGGCCTGCGGTGCGACAGGGCGAGTCCGGAGGCAAATGTTACAGCGTGTTGTTCGGCAATTCCGACATCGAAAAACCTGTCCGGATATTTCTCCGAAAACTCCGCAAGTCCTGTTCCGTCTGCCATGGCGGCGGTTATTGCGATAATATCATTATCATGCTTCGCCCGTTCTACTAAGTATCTGCCGAATGCTTCGCTCCATGTGAGTGTACCGATAAAACCATTATTATTTTCATCAGGTTCTTCCGGAGAAATACCATGAAATACTGTCGGGTTTTTTTCTGCGGGAAGGTAGCCTTTTCCCTTCCTTGTTATAATATGAATCAAAATAGGTTTATCTATGGTGCGAACGTTTTTAAACGTCTTTATAAGCTCTTCCAGATTATGACCGTCGAGGGGGCCGAAATAGTCATATCCTAAATCCGTAAACATATTTTCCTGTTCAAAATATGCTTTAACAGCATTTTTCGCCCTGTATGTTGCAGACAGTAGTTTTTCACCTACAAAGGGAATATTCTCTACCGTACTGTCGTACCAGGATCTGAAATTTAAATATGACCTTGTGGTTTTTAACCTGGCAAGGTATTTTGACATGGCACCGACGTTTTTGCTTATGGACATGTGGTTATCATTAAGGATTATGATAAGATTCTTTCTAAGAAGGCCCGCGTTATTTAAACCTTCCAGTGCAAGTCCTCCTGTTAATGCTCCGTCGCCTATTACTACAACAATTTTATTATTCTTTTCAGCTTCGCCTTCTCCGACTTTTATCCCCAGTGCAGCGGAAATGGAAGTCGATGCATGCCCGGTTTCAAGGATGTCGTGCGGGCTTTCCGAACGTTTGGGGAATCCGCTTAATCCTCCGTAATGCCTTATTGTATGGAAATCCTCTTTTCTGCCGGTAAGTATTTTGTGGATATAACTCTGATGGCCGACATCCCATATAAGTTTGTCATTTGGAGAATCGAAAACTCTGTGTAATGCTACAGTAAGTTCCACGACGCCGAGATTGGAGGCAAGGTGTCCGCCCCCCTTATTTACCTGTGTTATTAAGAAATCGCGCAGTTCTCCGCATAGTAAAGTGAGTTCTTTCTCTGATAACTTTTTTACATCGTCAGGTGTATTTACCTTATTAAGTATATTATATACATTTTTATTATCCATTCTATTTTCCCTGAGACCTGCACCATTCACCAATATAGCCCCCTCCACTTTATGCGTCAATATAATTACGGAAATATCGGCAGTTTATAAGGTAAAACAGGGTAGGATATATCGAACGTATCTGCTGCTAATCATTTAAGAAAAACCTGCGTGATTACCACATATACGAGTGTCGAGGTTAATCCCGCTAATGGGATTGTTACTATCCAGCTTAAGAAGATATTATATATTAAAGTCCATCGAATGCCTTTTCCTCTGTGTGCGCTTCCGACGCCGATAACCGATGAGCTTATGATCTGGCTGGTGCTTACGGGAACCCCGGAAAGATTGCAGGTAAACAGGATAGCGAATGCAGAAACCTGGGCCGCAAAAGAATGTACGGGTTTAATGTTAAAAATTCCGTATCCTACGGTTTTTATCATTTTAGTCCCTCCCATTGTAATACCTATGGCAAGAGCTGCAGCACTTATAGTCATAACCCATAGCGGGATGGTTAATTCCGGTATTTTTCCCGCAAAGAGAAGCGCCAGTGAAATTAGTCCCATGGCTTTCTGGGAATCATTTGTCCCGTGTGATAAACCTAAGGCTGCGAGAGTAATAATCTGTGTTTTTCTTAAGTATCTGTTTGCTTTAAAGGGGCTGTTTCGCAGTAAGTATTTAAGGAGACTATAGATTGTGTACCCGAAAAGAATACCAAGCAACGGAGATAGAAACATAGCACCTAAGACCTTTGTAAGAAATATTGCCCATGGTACCGCATCTTTTCCGTACCGGAATATAGCAGGGCCTATCATTCCTCCCACCAAAGAAAAGGTTGCGCTTGTGGGCAGCCTGAAAAGCCATGCAAGCAGGTTTACAATAATTGCTCCCATGATTCCGCTTAGAATTAGTGTAAGGGATCCGATAGTGTGAGGAATTATATTAACATTGATTATCCCGCTTGCCATTGTTATGGCCACAGGGATGCCGAATACAAATGGCCCTGAGAATTCGGATATCGTAACGATTATTAATGCATATCTGCGCGGTATGGAAAGCGAAGCAACTGCAGTGGCCATAACTGTACAGCCGTCATTCATACCGTTTGTTACCGAGAATGAGAGTATAAGTATAATTGTGATAATCAGGATCAGCTGCATTAAATGTTACCTGCCGGCCATACCGCACCGGGTACCGATACGGCTGACTGCCTATTCTACAGAGCGTTGTTATATATTACTTCTTTTTAACCGGTTTTTATAATTATATCGGAAATAATATTTGCAGCTTCATCACATCTGTCAGCCGAGCGGTTTAAATGCCTGTATATCTCGCGCATTTTCATCATATAGCTTGGTGTATTATCTTTATTGTCAAAGATACTTGCTATTGATTTTAGATACAGGTGATTCATCTCATTTTCTGTGGCTTTAGCACGCTTGGCATGCTCGAGCGCCACTTCCGGATGGTTTTTTAGATTTTTAAGAGAATCGAGAATTTCAAGCGTTCCCCGTTCTAAAATGGATATCATTTCCTTTAGATCTTCGGTTACGGAGACTCTGAAAACGGAAATTTCCTCTACCGTACTTTTAGCGGCATCGATTATATCATCTACCGATCTTGAAAGAGTAAAAACATCCTCCCTGTCGAAGGGGGTAATAAGTGTCTTATTTAGTTTTTCTATTAGAATCCGTCTTAAATCATCCGCTTCTCTTTCTAAAAAGAATATCCTTTCGAAACCCTCGGTATCGTCTTTATCCATACTTTTGTACATAATATGGTAAGCATCATAAACCTTCTGTGAATGCTCGATTAGTAAACTATAAAAATCGGCTTTTTTATTTGTGTTGAACAGGTTAAGTTTTTTCATTTTTTTATACTCCTATATAAATGTTCTGATTACGAGGTAAACTAAAGCGGACATGAGCCCTGCAAGCGGTATCGTCAATAACCAGCTTAAGAAAATGTTAAATATGACTTTCATTTTAACACTCTTTCTCCTGTAACCGCTCCCGACTCCGATAACCGATGAGGCTATTATCTGGCTGGTGCTCACCGGTGCTCCCAACAGGTTGCATACCAGCAGAATCGAGAATGATGAAATTTGTGCGGAAAAAGAATGTAAAGGCTTTAACTTGAATATCCCATAGCCCACGGTTTTTATTATTTTAGTGCCCCCGAGAGTTATGCCTGTTGCAAGCACGCCGGCACTGACAGCCATTACCCATAAGGGAATGCCTATCTGCGGGATCTTGCCGGCAAATAAGAGTGCCAGTGCTATAACACCCATGGATTTCTGGGAATCATTGGTCCCATGCGACATTGCGAGTGCAATCAGAGTAACAACCTGTGACTGTTTAATATATTTATTTACTTTAAGGTTGCTGTTAAACAGTAGTTTTCTGAGCAGTTTATAGATTAAGTAACCGAAAATAATACCAATCACGGGAGATAGAAACATGGCCGCGAGAACCTTCGTAAGAAATATTGCCCATGGTATACCCGCTTTCCCGTACTGAACAATAGCAGGGCCCATTAATCCTCCAACAAGGGTAAACGACGAACTTGTGGGCAGTCTTAAAAGCCATGTGAGTGTATTCCATATAATGGCACCCACTATACCGCTTAGAATCAGTGTGAGTGAATTAAGATTGTGAGGAAACAGATCGACATTAATTATACCTTTTGCCACCGTTATCGCAACAGGAATCCCGAAAATAAAAGGCCCTATGAATTCTGATATTGTTACAATTATAAGCGCTTGTCTGCGCGATAGTGACTGTGATGCAATGGCTGTTGCCATTACATTGTTGCCGTCCTTCATGCCATTTGTTAATGTAAATGACAGAGTGAGTATAATTGTGATAAGTAGGATGATTTCCATTCCTGTTTCCAGTTTAAAGATTAAATTAATTCTGCCTGACAGGAAATCTATACTATCAATTATTTAAAAAAGATCAATCGGTTTGCCGAAAAAATATCAAATTTTTATTGTTTTTTTGTAATAAATTTATCACATAGTTTTTAAAGAAATGGAAAGGAATAAAACCGGACATTCGGGATTCTTATCTCCGGTGCAGAAGTACAATGGATAGAGTGGTATTATATGGTTTTGCCGGTGATTGACTACATTATGTTAAAACTGTTTAAATATACGGGGAGTAAAATTATTGCTTAAGTACTTTTCCGGGCAAAAAGAGAAAATTGCCCTGTTCCTTAAAGAATTTCTGGAAAAACAGAAAGATACACTGGGCGAGGTAAATGTTTTTGGTGCGGATATCTGCACCCGCCTCTATGATTTTTCCACAAGCGGCAAGATGCTGCGCGGAGGGCTTGTCTGTCTCGGATATGATATTTTTACAGAACGGACGGACCTTAATGGTAACCCTGCTTCGGGCGGGGATGAGGTTATCAGAATAGGAGGGGCTGTTGAGCTTATGCAGTCTGCACTGCTGATTCATGATGATATAATGGACAGGGATACATTAAGAAGAGGCGCACCTACTATTCACAGGCAGTATACCGATTTTTTAATACGGGGAGGAGAGCTGTCCGGCGGCCGGAATGCAAGACATAATGCCGCTGTTCATACAGGTGAGGCTATGGGAATTTGTGCGGGAGATATTGCTTTTTTTCTTGCCTTTTCGATACTTTCATCTCTGGAACTTAAGAAGCAGGTACATAAAAGAATCCTTAAGCTTTTCAGCAGAGAGATAACATTGGTGGGTGTTGCTCAGATGGAAGATGTGTTTTTAAGCCAGTCGAAAAAAGCAGGAACAGAAAAGGCTATATTGAATCTTTACAGGTATAAAACGGGGAGGTATACGTTTTCCATGCCTCTTGTTGCAGGAGCTTTAGTTTCGGGCTGTAATGAAGAAGAAGCCGGTCTGCTCGATCAGTTAGGAGAAAAGCTAGGTGTAATTTTCCAGATTAAAGATGATGAGCTGGGTCTGTTCGGAAATGAAGATGAAGCGGGAAAACCGATAGGGTCGGATATAAGGGAGGGGAAAAAGACGATTATCTACTATCTGCTTACGGATACTGCAGGAAGGGATGAGCTTAAAAAATTTAAAACCGTATACGGGAATCCGAATATTTTAGATTCCGATGTTGATTATGTAAAAAATCTTGCCATTGCATTGAAAATACCGGAAAAAATTAATAGTATTATAAACGGATATGTGGAGGATATAGACAGAAAACTGGAACAACTCGACGCAACCGCCCATCTATCCGGTACGGAACATTACAGGATTCTTAAGGATCTTATCGCGTATAATCTGGACAGGAAAAAATAAACAGGGGTGAATTTTGAAATCTTTAACCAGGGAACTGTGGTTTAATACAAAAAAGCGTATGGAATTTATCAATATTACTCCGACCGTGAAACAGCTTGTAAAAGAAAGCGGAGTTCGTGAGGGGCTGTGTCTCGTAAATGCAATGCATATAACGGCAAGTGTTTTTATTAATGATGATGAGAGCGGGCTGCATCAGGATTACGAGAAGTGGCTCGAAAAGCTTGCACCGCACGAGCCTGTTTCCGGGTATGCGCATAATTACGGAGAAGATAATGCCGATGCTCATATGAAGCGGCAGGTTATGGGGCGGGAGGTTGTAATTGCAGTTACGGACGGTAAACTCCATTTCGGGCCCTGGGAACAAATATTTTACGGGGAATTCGACGGCCGCAGGAGAAAACGGGTTTTAGTTAAAATCATAGGAGAGTAGAAGATAAATCGGATGCGGAGAATTTCTCTGTACGGAACATCGAGTCGAGTGTTTTTAAGTACCGGTTTTTCGTTAATTTTTTCTTATAACCCTTTATAATACCATAGGCTTGGTTTCCGTTGTTTTTAAGAAGGTCGATAACTGTCATGGCATATAATTTTGCAGGTATAATATAGGCCATTTCCTCATCCGTCACTCTGAAATCTTTCGAGTGCATGCCGCCTGCAAAGCCTCCGGTAGACGGCTCTATAGCCGGAATTATATGTGATACATCACCCATATCCGTAGAGGCCGTTATTGCGGGGATTGTAATGATATTTTTATTCCCGAGTATCCTGCCTGCATTTTGTTTCCAGATATTGTACAGATCGTCATCCGGTACAAGAGGCATGTAACCGGGGATATTTTTTATCTCAACGGACCCGCCTATTCCGAGGGCACCGGCTTTCAGTGCATTATCCACTTTCCCGCTCAGTCCGTTAATTGCTTTTATACTGTTTGCACGAACAAACATTTCGATTTTGACTTCTTCAGGCACAACATTTACACTGTCTCCGCCTTTTGTAATGATAAAATGAACACGTGCGGCATCGGTATCTTTAAATGTTTCCCTCTGTGCATTGATTGCGGAAAGAGCAACATGGAACATGTTCAGTGCATTGATTCCCCTGTGCGGAGAAGCTCCGGCATGGGATGCTCTCCCGGTAAAGGTGATACTTTTGCCGATAAAACCATTATAACCCTCTATAATTTGAGTTGAACGTACAGGTTTATCCGTATGGGCATGATTCATTAATGCGATATCGATGTCATCGAACAGGTTAAGCCGTATAAACTCCTGTTTGCCTCCGAAGTACCTGATTGTACCGCTTTCTCTTAAACCTTCCCTGAAATCCATACTTATAAATTCTTCTGCAGGCACGGCAAGAAGCGCAATATTACCGCATAACTTTTCCGCAACCCTGTTAAGTCCTATCGCCCCCCCGATAAGCCAGGCAATCTGGGCAAAGTGTCCGCATGCATGGGCGGCTCCGGTTATGCTGTCCGCCTGAGGATGTTCACGGTTAATTAAGGCATCCAGTTCTCCGAGCAGTGCAACGGTAGGTCCCTTTGCCCCGCCTTTTATAAACCCTTTTATGCCTGTCACAGCATGTCCGCTGCTGTAAGGAATGGAAAACCTGCAGAATGCATCCGAAACACTTTTTCTGCTGTCCGGAACTCCCTGTATCCTTCCTCGGGTTCGTTAAAGATGGATTTTCCGATACCTATAATAGCTTCTCTGTTATTATCTATCTCATCCGATGCTGCTTTTTTTAATTCGGCGGTTTCTTTAATTTGTCTATCCATTTTCTCTGTATTCTTTACGATAAAGCCGTCATAATCAAGTATAAACAGCTCTTAACAATCCGGAATTCCTAGCTTTATCGTTGGTTTTATAATTGAATATACGGCAGATATATCTTATACTATGTGTACTAACAATAAGAACAGTGAGGTCTTCGTGGAGAAAATATTTATAGATACCGACTGCGGCGTGGATGATGCAATTGCAATAATGATCGCTCTTTCTTCTGAAAACTTAAAAGTTACAGGCATAACAACCGTTTCGGGAAATACGAATGTAACACAGGTTACCGAAAATGTACTTAAGCTTTTATCTTACCTGGACAGGAATGATATTCCTGTTTATAAAGGCGCTTATTTACCTCTTGTTGCAGAGCCGCATCATGGGGAGAGGATACACGGGAAAAACGGCATAGGTGATGTGGAACTTCCGAAAACAGGGAAGAAAACCGAAGGTGATACTGCGCCTGTAGCCATATACAAAAAGGCAAAGGAAAATCCGGGATTAACTCTTGTAACTTTAGGCCCTTTAACGAATATAGCAATGGCAATTAATTTGTTTCCCGAACTTAAGAAACTTATAGGGAGGGTAGTGTGTATGGGGGGAGCTTTGGAGACCGGAAATGTTACACGTTTTGCGGAGTTTAATTTTTATTTTGATCCGGAGTCTGTACAGTTTGTTATTAACAGCGGTATTCCGATGACTATTGTTCCCTGGGATCCTATTGTGAAAGTCCCGTTTACAGAGGAAGAGTTAAAGAGCATCGTTCCGGAGGGCAGTAAATCGGGAAAGCTCTTTCTTGATATTCAGCAGGTAACGATGGCTTTTATAGAAAAGTTCCATGGCGTTCGTGTAACAATGCTTCCTGACCCGGCTGCCATGGCATTCGTAGCAGATAGTAGAGTTGCTTCTAAGAAAATTACAGGGAACTTGAAAATGGAACTTAATTACAATACTTTAAGAGGGGCGAGTATACTTAATGACGGCGCACGCATGGAGATTGTAACTGAACTTGACAGGGATAAATTTAAAGATGTACTTAAAAAGATTTTTAGTCCGGTCTGAGTAAAAGGCTTAAACAGCCCGTTATACGGGTTGAATATAAAGATAAAGGATAAGGAGGATGTCATGAAAAAAGCGCTAACTTTGTTTATTGCTGTG
>QILZ01000074.1 GCA_003233545.1 Spirochaetales bacterium | reverse complement strand
GTAATACAATGCCTTCCGTTGTAATATTCTCCGCAAAATCACCAAAATCCAGTTTAATTCCTTTCCCTCTCATCGTATCGATCTCTTCCCGTGCAAGAAACGAAACCTGCCTGTGCCAATTCCCGGCATGGGCATCGCCCTCGATCCCGTAACCGGAACGGAGAACCGCAGTTTTTACCGGAACCTTTTGTTCTCCCTTCCTTGTTGAAATATTAATCGAAAGTATTTTGAATTCTGTTTTCATGTATTCACCATGTCAGGTCGAATCGACTCTTTTGTTTTCTGCAGCAGTCGAATACCGGTAATCTCCATATTTTTATCAACAGCTTTACACATATCATAAATAGTAAGCGCTGCAATGGAGACAGCGGTAAGGGCTTCGTGCAGATTGAACTGCCGGTTATCCCGATGTAGTCTTTATACAGTTCGCATTCTACCGTAATCTGGTCTATTCTTATATTATGGCACAGCGGGATTAGATCGGATGTTCTCTTTCCGCCGGTAACCCCTGCAATCTTTGCCACTGTAAGGACATCTCCCTTTCTGATAAGTTTATCTCTGATTTTCCGAATCGTTTCCGGATGCATGCGGATTTTTCCTATAGCTTTCGCTGTACGTTTAGTTACCGGTTTTTGGGAAGTATCCACCATTACGGCATTTCCCTTTGAATCAAGATGAGAAAAATCCATTTATTATCCTCCTATCTCTATCATACTACGGTTAGTACAGGCCCTTCCCTTAAAGGGTTTGGCAAGTACAGCCTCCTTAAGGGAACCTGCGAGGTCTTCCGCGTTAAGAATTATTTCTTTATTCGAATGAAGACAGGGCTTTAAATATCCGTCCGAAGTCAGCCGGATCCTGTTGCATGCAGTGCATTTCGGAGGTCTGTCGAACGTATAGGCATCTGATTTATCTTTAGATAATTCATAATGGTTTATCAATTGAAGTACAAGGCTTTCCTTTTTACAGAATTTCCTCATTGCTTCGATTTCTTTATCACCGGTATCTTCCATTACAACCATGTTGATCTTTATTTTTTTAAAATGTGCTTTTTGTGCGGCACGGATACCGCTTAATACCTTTGAGATTTCTCCGATTCTCGTTAATTTTCTGTACCTGCTTGGGTCCAATGTATCGAGAGAAATATTTAAAGTGTCCAATCCTGCTTTTTTTAAAGGTTCTGCAAGACGGTTAAGCAGGACAGCGTTTGTCGAGAGAGCAATCAGTTTAATTCCTTTTACCTTCTTCAGCATGGAAACAAGTCGAACAATACCGTGTTTTACAAGAGGTTCGCCTCCGGTCAGCCTTATCTTGTTTACCCCGATAGATGCTGCAGCTTCTGCAACCTTAACAATATAATCGAAACTCATATTATCTTTATGAGATTTTTTAATTATATTTTCTTCGGGCATGCAGTAGATACATTTTAAATTGCATCTGTCGGTTACCGAAATCCTGAGATAACGGATATCCCGTTTATATCGGTCTAACATCTACATAATCTCCCGCTTTTAATTTACCGGCTCCCTGTGGAATCATTATAAGACCGTTTGCCTGTGCCATAGCATTAAGATGTGATGATCCGTGATATTTTATCGGAATTACATCTTCTCTGTAAGTATAGACCGGATGAAATTCGGTTCTCTCAGTATCGTTTCTCTTTATATCTCTTTTTAACCGGCCGTGGAAGAGAGCCGGTTTGTATTCCAATCCTGCAAGATGATAGAGCAGTGTTTTTATAAAAATCTCAAAAATTACAAATGCCGATACGGGGTTGCCCGGAAGACCAAAGGCGAACACGTTATCCTTTCTGCCGAATAGTACGGGTTTCCCGGGTTTTATTGCGACTCTGTGAAACAGAATTTTTAAGCCCTTTTCTTTAAGAACATCGGGAACGAAATCATAGTCACCCTTTGATACTCCTCCGGAAAGCAGTACTATATCACATTCGGAAAATGCCCGGGAAACCATACCGGAAAGCTTTCCTCTATTATCTTCTACGATTCCGTAGTACTTCGGGATACACCCGGCTGCGATGATCTGTGCACAGAGCTGCAGTCCATTGCTGTTGTATATCTCTCCGGGTTTCAGCCTGTTCCCGGGGTCTTTAAGCTCCGAACCGGTTGTTATAACTCCGATAACAGGCTGTTCGGCAACTTCCACTGCTTTCATGCCGATAGAAGCAATTATACCGATATCTTTCGGCATCAGCTTTCGTGCGGAAAGCACTATATCCCCGGTTTTAAGATTTTCAGCCTTGCCTATGACATTGCTTTTGATTTCTTTCCTGTGCGGGACTGCCCGGTTATTTGCCTCATCTGCATATTCCACACGAATTATTTTATCGGCCCCTTCGGGCATCATTGCTCCGGTCATGATTTTTATACATGTACCCCGGGTTACTGTTTTTAACGGGACATCTCCGGCGCCTATTATTTCTAATATCTTAAAGCTTTCGGACTTATCCGAGGAATTTACCGCATAACCGTCCATGGCGGCCTTTGTAAAAGGCGGGGAATCTATCGGGCTTTTGATGTCAGAGACAAGAAGTCTGCCGAGGGCGTTTAAAAGTTCCACCCTGACAGATTTAATTTTTATTTTCTCATTTTTAATAATTCCAAGCGCATCATCGATCTTTATCATAAACACTCCTTAACCTGTTCAGTACAATTTAACGGCAGAGGCTTTAAAACTGACGAAAAGCTCCCGCCCGGGTACTATTCCTATTGTTTCAATGGATTTCTCTGTAACAAGAGCTTTAATCGGGATACCGCAGTTAACGGTAACAAGGAATAGATTAGATGTTTTTCGTATGCCGGAAACTTTTCCCCGAAGCTGATTTTGAGTACTTGCATTAATCCCTTCGGATGAGAGTATCACATCATCATAGGGAAGAACTGCGGATATGTAATTTCCTCTGTCCGGCGGGCAGAGTATTGTTATTCTTTCGGTTTTAAAATAACAGAAATAGTCATCCCTTTCCGATACCATACCTTTAAAGAGGTTCACTTTTGTCTCTGCCAGTCTTCCTCTTTCAAGGCGTACAATTCGATCGGCTATACGGCAGGCAAAAGCAAGGTTATGAGTACTTACGATAAGTCCCTTTCCCTCCCCTGAAAGACGTTCGAGAGTATTTTCCACCGCTTTCCTGGAATCGGAATCCATATGGGCGGCAGGTTCATCGAGCATCAGAATATCCGGTTCCATGGCAAGTGCCCTTGCCATGGCTATTCTTTGTTTCTCTCCTCCGGAAAGCCGTACAGCATTCCTGTGCTGGAAACCTGAGAGCCCCGTTTCATTAAGTACCTTTAAAATAATTCTATTCCGATTATCTCCGGAGAGTTTTTTTAATTTCAGTCCATAATCGATATTGTGTTTTACGGAACCGGAAAAGATATACGGATTCTGATGAACAAAAATACTTTTCCTTCGGAGAATATTCCTTGTTCCGTTTTCGACCGGCTTCCCGTACAGCATTAATATTCCGCCTGACGGTTTTAAAAGACCACTTAATATCTTAAGGAGAGTTGTTTTCCCCGAACCGTTAGGTCCTAACAGGACGGTAATTCCGCTGTCCGAAAGGGTGAGGTTTTTAAGTGATATCACTTCTTCCTCTTCGTAGGAAAATGTAAGATTATTAAGGAAGAGAAAAGCTTCATGTTTCATTTCTTATTCCCATATGAAGTGAAAAATTTACGACAAACGAAATTATTATCAAAATTAACCCGAGGGCCAATGCCAGTTCGAATTCTCCCTTGCTTGTTTCGAGGGCAATAGTTGTCGTAATTGTTCTGGTATACCATCTGATGTTCCCTCCAAGCATCATCGATACGCCGACTTCGCCTATTACCCTTCCGAAACCGGAAAGTATGGCGGAGAGTACAGCTGCCCGGGATTCCCGTATAATCATCAGGTTCTTTTCCAAAGCTCCCGCCCCCAGCGTTTCCAGCGTCTCCGGTAATTCCGCATCTGTTTTTGCCAAAGCACTGTAAACAAAAGAAGTTATAATGGGAAAAGAAAGTATGCTCTGACCGATAATAACCGCCATCGGGGTAAAAAGGAGTCTAAAATTTCCTAATGGTCCCGACCTGGAAAGGAGGGAGTACAGTAATAACCCGATCACTACAGTCGGGAGTGCCATGAGACTGTTAAGTATTATAACGATAAAGCGTTTTCCCGTAAAACTATTAAAGGACAGCACTATTCCCAGAGGAACGGCAAAGGCAGTCGAGATAGTCGTAGAAGAAACAGCAAACTTAAGAGAGGTAAAAGCAATAAAGTATACTTCCCGGTTTCCCGACAGGATCAGGCCGGCCGCATGTATAAAGACATTATTCATTTTTATTTAAAAACATCGGGATAAAAAAGCTGTTTCCCGTTTTTCCTGTAATTCCTTATAACATCCTGCCCTTCTTTAGAAGTTATATAGGTAATGAAAGTCATAGCACCTTCGTAATTTATATGTTTATGGCGGGTCGGATTAACTGCTATTACACCGTAGGGGTTATAGAGCTCAGGGTCTCCTTCTACCAGAATTCCGATATCAATTTTATCCTTCATCGAGAGATAGGTTCCCCTGTCGGACAGGGTATAACCTTTTAAATCGTTTGCCATGATAATAACAGCACCCATACCCTGTCCGGCTTCTTTGTACCACTTACCTGACGGCACAATTCCAGCCTCTTTCCAGAGATGGTTTTCTTTAATATTTGTGCCCGAATCATCTCCACGGGAAATAAAGTTTGATTTGCTTGTACTGATTTTCCTTAAGGCTTCGACAGCACTGGTAAGTCCTTTTATTCCGGCAGGATCGTTTTTTGGTCCGAGAATAACAAAGTCGTTATGCATCAGGTTTCGCCTGTTTACACCATACCCTTCCTTTACAAATCTATCCTCCCTGCCTCTGGCATGGACCATAATTACATCGACATCTCCGTTTTCTCCGAGAGTTATGGCTTTTCCTGTCCCGACCGCAATTACATCGACCTTGATGCCTGTTTTAGCTTCGAATGCCGGTATTAGTGATCCTAATAATCCGCTGTTTTCGGTACTGGTGGTAGTAGCAAGACGGAGCCTGGGCTTCTGTTCCCTCTGTCCGCCCGCATAACCGAACCCTGCCGCACTAATGACGATGAGTAATAGTATTGTCAGATTTTTTTTCATACCGTGGGGAATGAACGAATAGATTCTAAATGGATAGTAAAATGAAACCTTCATGATATCCTCCTTTCCAAACACGGGAGGCAATATCGTTTCCAATATTACCCTTAAAAGCCTCTTGTACTTTACACAAGAAAGACCTATCGGCCGCAACTCCATAAACAGCTTTCTAAAAGCCGCTCTTAGAAACCGAAGCTCGGAGGTTTCGTCTAAAAATATGTCTTCTAAAAGTATAGACCGGGATTATAGAATAAGTCAAGAATAACAGCATAATTCTGTGTTTTTGTTTTGTTAAAAAAACCGGGGAGCAGCAATTGCCATCCCCCCGGTATATCGGCCGGATGAAAATATTTATACTTCAGCGGGCTCTTCCGCAACACTTACCAGAGGTTTTGTGTGTATTCCGCACTCGCCGCCGCATTTACTTGTGCCTATCCACCTTCCCGCCCGTTCATTGTCGTCTGTAGTAATCTGGGTGCATGGAGCACATCCTAAGGATCTGTAGCCTTCCATGTAAAGAGGATTAACCTTAACCTGGTACAGGGCAAGATATTCCCACACTTCACGCTCTTTCCATATCAGAATCGGGTTAAGTTTTATCAGCCCCCTGTCCCTTTCCTCGACTTCTTTAAAATCGGTGCGTGTTCTTCCCTCGGTACAGCGAAGACCGGTAATCCAGCATTTTACATTCATTTCCTCTATTGCCCGGCGGATGGGCCTTACTTTTAGAATATCACAGCATTTATCCGGATCCGTTTTATAAAGCTCATCGGGAATATCTTCCTTGTTTTCATAAATCTTTAACTCGGGATATTTTTCCACCGTTTCATACATAAACTGTTTTGTTGCATACGGTTTATACCGTGTGGTAATAATGAATCCCTTAATCCCGGGGCTGACTTTCTTTGCCAGATCCCATACGACAATGGAGTCTTTCCCGAGACTGTTTGCGACAACAAGCGAATCCCCGTACTCTCCAAGTGCTTCTTCGATCAGGTTCAGCGACCTGTCTACTTTCTGCTTAAAAGTAAGTCCGTCCACCAGCTCCTTTAAATTATCTTCTGTTTTAAGTAAACTAAGCATGCCAATCCTCCTCTGTTAATAAAATTAAAATTGCATAACCGGATAAATATCCTGTCCTGGTACCCGAAACTATATTATTCCGTGTATTCATCAGTCTTCTCCTTTGATGATTAAGACTCTCCAGTAACCATCTTCTTTTTGTCTTTTAATTATTTTATGCCCCTCCTCTTTCAGAGAGGAAGGAACATTATCGATAGGTTCTCCGTCATCGATAAGTATTTCCAGTTTATCACCGGAATTCAAGGTTTCAAGTACGAGTTTTGTCTTTACAAAGTTTAAAGGACAGCCTATTCCCCTGAAGTCACAGACTTTATAGTCTTTTTCTTCTTCCCCGCCTGTTCCTTTTTTTTCCGTTTCGTCCAGTTCGGGAAAGCGGAGAGAATCATCCATGGAGTTGTACAATTCCTTAACCTCGTTAAACAGACCTTTTGCCTCATCTTCCGATATCTCTTCGTTTTTTAAATACTTATCCGTTACCGTCCGCCACTCTTCTTTTAGATGTTTGCCTATGAAGTGCTCCTTAAAAAGGAAGACCGCTTCATGGTCGTCTTTTGGTTCGAAACCCTTTGTTATGAGTAACGCGCGGCACGTCGATAAAACAGTATTTTTTACCATATTTTCATCCTCCGGCCGGTGGTACGACGGATCGTACGCTTTCTCCGCCAGACCCAGATTCTGTTCCGCGGTTTTAAGATCCAGTTCTATAAGATCGAATAAACCTGCAGAGCATTCACCGGATGATCTTTCCGCAAGCGAAAATAACTTATCATCATACCAGTCATAATAGAAGCCGCTGTTCTCGTCAAAGGGAGGAACATACGAGTATTTATTAAATATTTCAAGAATCTTTTCTTTTCCCGTTCGCTCCAGATAATCTTTAAAATCCTCGCCTTCCATGCGGGAACCGGAGATAAATCTAAGAAGTTCATGCAGAAAAGAAGGAATATTCTTTGCGGGAATCGATCCGATAGTTTCTGCCAATCGTGTAATGCCCTCATGAACTATTCCACCCATAACAAACTGATAAAAGGGCAGAAGCCTTCCGGAACTGCGTTTGGCAATACCGTAAAAGCCTATATCCGCAAGTATATGATGTCCGCATGTATTTGAGCATCCCGAGACTTTCAGTGATAAATCCGAAACCCTGCTGTAATCAAAGTTGTTTTTATCCAGTTTGTCCTTTATCGCTTTAAGCAGATTACGTGAAAGACAGATGCCCAGTCTGCAGGTCTCTGCTCCTGCACAGGCTACCGACCTTGCGATGAAATGCGGGAGCTCATAAAATATGCCTCCTTTTTTCAATTCCGATACCAAGTCCGGTATATCTTTCTCCTTAATATTCCTTATCAGAATATTCTGATTGGTCATTACCCGGAGAGTATCTTCGCCGAATCTTTTCATTATCTTACCGAGAATGCCGGCTTTTCCGGGCTCCAGAATGCCCAGGAACAGGGGAATTTCTATAAATCCCGTATCTGATTTTAAGGCCGGAATGATCTTAAGCGGCGGGTATTGTATTTCTTTGACTTTTTTATACTCATTTTCAAAAAGTTTTACGAATTTCTCCCTTCCGAATTTCTCCACCAGAAAACGCAGCCTCGCATTATACTTGTTCTTCCTGTTTCCGTATTTATCGAAGAGATTCTTTACGGCTCTTGTGATGCCATAGACTCGATCCGTATCTATGAAGCCGTATAGTTGAAATCCGACTTTCGGTTTTCTGCCCATGCCGCCGCCGATATATACGGAGAAGCCCTCTTTGCCGTCATCTTTCTTTCGGGCTATAAACCCTAAGTCGTTTACCGTGGCAAGGCCTTTATCTTCCGGACTGCCGGAAAAACCGATTTTAAGTTTTCGCGGCAGTGTCCAGGAATCCGATTCGGCTATAAGACGTGTTGTAAGAGCCTGTACATAAGGTGAAATATCAAATACTTCCCCGCTGTCTATGCCGGTGTCATAACTTCCTAAGATGTTTCTTACCGTGTTTCCCCCGCCTCCCCTGCTCGAGAGTCCGGATTCTTTTAGCTCTTTCATTATTTCAGCGGTTTCGTGCAGCAACAGATCATGAAGCTGAACATCCTGCCGGGTAGTAAAGTGCAGAGGCGATTTTGTATGCTTAAGGGCAATATTCGAAATATGTACTAATTGATCCGGAGTTACTGCACCTCCCGGTAATCTGATCCGCATCATATATTTATCATTCTGTCTCTGTTCGTAGATGCCGAAGGGAACACGAATCGACTGCAGTTTTGCTTTCGGAATCGATCCTTCTGTAAACTCTTTAACCGCTTTTTCATAGTTTTCGATTTCAGCGTCGAAGTTTTCCGGTATTTCATAAAATTTCATTTTATTGTCTCCATAATTGTTGCCTGTCATCCCTGTTTTTTCAGATCACATACGGGCTGTTCGTAATCCTTAAGTTCTGTAATCGTAGGATTGTTACCGCAGACAGGACAATCGGGGCTTTTCCCGATATCGACGGTTCTGAAATTCATTTCCAGGGCATCGAAGATTAGCATCCTGTTTTTTAATGTATCGCCTATCCCCAGGATATATTTTAAAGCCTCCGTAGCCTGTATCGTACCGAGAATACCGGCAATGGCACCGAGTATTCCTGCTTCGCTGCAGGAGGGAACGGCCCCTTTCGGCGGAAGCTCGGGGAAAATACATCTGTAACAGGTATTGCCCGGAATGTATGTTATGGTCTGACCTTCGAAGCGTAATACACCGCCGTGAGAAAATGGTTTTTTTAACAGGACAGACGCATCGTTTATCAGGAATTTGGCCGGGAAATTGTCAGTCCCGTCGATTATAAAGTCATAATCTCTGTCATTGATAATATCGATTATATTGTCCGCATAAACCCTTTCATCGTATAATATTACATTGACATCCGGATTTAGCTTTTCCAGTTTGTTTTTTGACGAGATAGTCTTGGATATACCCACATCAGGGGTAAAATGAATTATCTGCCTTTGAAGATTCGATAATTCCACTTTATCGCCATCCGCAATACCGAGCGTTCCGATTCCCGCCGCAGCGAGGTAAAGGGCCGCGGGTGCACCGAGTCCTCCGGCACCGACAATTAATATCTTTGCATTTAACAATTTCTCCTGGCCCTTTCCGCCTACATCCTTAAGGATAATATGACGGCTGTACCTGTCGATTTGTTCTTCCGTTAAATTCATACTGCAATTCCTTTTTTATAAGATCCTCCGCCCATGAAGTAAAGAAAATCGATTTTATCGTTTTCGGACAGGTATGTTTCGGAATATTTCGATTTATCCACGAATTTCTTGTTAAGGCGAACCGTAACCATATCCGGCATTTTTACATTATTCATTTTAATTAATTCCATTACACTTAGGCTGTTCTTTTCTGTGTCCTGTGTTTTTCCGTTGACAACCAGTTTCATTATTATTCCTCCTTAACCGCATTTAATGTCAATATCTATAATAGTGATTAATGTAGTAGATATTAAAACATCTGTCAAGTTATTTCCGGCACAAATATTGACTTTTTTTATTATTTAACTAACATAATTTCTATTAAACCTATAGAATATCAGGATGTTACAGATATCCACAAAGATTCAATATGCTACAAGAGCATTAATATACATTGCATTGAATTATAAGGGGAAACCTCTCCCGCTTAGCGAGATTTCCAGGCACGAGCATATATCCGAGAAATATCTCGGAAGTATATTGGTTATTCTTAAAACCGCCGGAGTTGTCTTAAGTATCAAGGGGAAGTACGGAGGATATCAGCTTGCAAAATCGCCCGACAGGATAAGCATTTACGATATCATTATAGCTTTCGAGTCCAATATTTTGTTAAGCAAAGAAACGGGCGGCGGGGAAATATACAATGATCACTATGTCTGGCAGGAGATAGAATCGTACCTGGAGGAAAGGCTGAGATTACTGACTATCGATGCTATTGTCCGGAAATTAAAAAGAAACAAACAGAATATAAATTATCAGATCTAGATTATAAGAGGAATTATTATGGCTGTCGCAAACAGTATCACGGAACTGGTTGGCAATACACCAATGGTAAGGCTCCGTTGTATGACGAAAGAGCTGAAAGCGGAAGTTCTGGTAAAATTAGAATTCTTTAATCCCATGGCAAGTGTAAAGGACAGGATCGGTCTTTCCATGATCCTCGCTGCTGAAAAAAAAGGGATATTAAAGAAAGATTCCGTAATTATCGAGCCGACAAGCGGGAATACGGGTATTGCATTATCCTATATTGCGGCAGCTAAGGGGTACCGGGTTACTCTGGTTATGCCCGATACGATGAGTTATGAAAGGCGGAAATTGTTAAAGGCCTTCGGTGCGGAACTCATTCTGACACCGGGACATGAAGGAATGATCGGAGCCGTAAATAAAGCGGAAGAACTTTTAGATAGTATTCCGAATGCCTTTATGCCGCAGCAGTTCGAAAATCCGGCGAATCCCGGGATTCACGAACGAACAACCGCAAGGGAAATCTGGAAGGACACAGAGGGGAAAATAGATATTTTTGTCGCAGGAGTCGGCACGGGCGGGACATTAACGGGTGTTGCCAGGTTTTTAAAAGAAAAAAAGAAAGATATCAAAATAATCGCGGTGGAACCGGAAGAATCTCCCGTTCTGTCCGGAGGCGGATGCGGACCGCATAGAATACAGGGCATCGGTGCGGGATTTATTCCCGGCGTGCTTCAGGTAGATCTGATCGATGAAATTATCAGGGTAAAATCCGAAGATGCTGAGCTGATGTTAAAAAAACTGGCGCAAAAGGAAGGTATTCTCGGAGGAATATCTTCGGGTGCAAATATTCAGGCGGCTCTGGACATTGCCGGACGAAAAGAAAACGAAGGAAGGGTTATAGTAACAATACTGCCTGATTCGGGAGAAAGATATCTCAGCACATCGATATTCGATGAATATGAATAGAGGTATTATGGATATAGAGGATAAAAGGGGAGTTAACAGAAAAGAAATAATAGCCGAATATGCGGAACATGTATCCAGCGGCAAGGTGGCATTTTATAAAAAATTCGGAATTAACTTTGTAATGGGCGAACGTTCCGGGCCCTATTTAAGGGATGTAAACGGTAAAAAGGAGCTTATAAATCTTCATTGTAACGGCGGTGTTTTTAACCTCGGCCATAGAAACAAAGAGATCATTGCTATCCTTTCCGAGAGTCTTAAAGAGCTGGATATAGGAAATCATCACCTGCTCAGCCCTGAAAGGGCGAAAACCGCTTTGCTTTTGGCGAAACTTATGCCCGGCGATTTATCCTATACCGTATTCGGCTCAGGAGGAGGAGAGGCTGTAGATCTTGCCATTAAAACCGCGCGGGCATATACGGGAAAGACAAAGATCATATCCTGTTTCGGAGGATTTCACGGGCATACCGGCTATGCGCTGTCTGCAGGAGATGAAAAGTACAGAGCACCATTCGGGCCGAGACTGCCCGGGTTTATGCAGGTGCCTTTTAACGATCTTAAAGCGATGGATTTTGCAATCGATGATGATACGGC
>QILZ01000265.1 GCA_003233545.1 Spirochaetales bacterium | reverse complement strand
GACAATCTTTCATTCTGCCTAACAACTATGGTTTTTAAATTAAGTAAACCGGAAAGATGATATCCTATTCTATAGGATATTTCTCTATTTCGCGCTGTTCCGTATGTTCCGTGGATACTGCCCGATTTTCTTACAAAGAACCGCAGCCTGTCAAGTGAATTAATGGACGCATCTGAATACTTTTTACGCAATCCTGACATAACATCTCCCTGACTCTTTTGATCGCTTACCTGAAAACTAATCTCTCCGAAAAATGCATATTTCATAATTTTACTGCTTAAAATAAAGAGCTTTTTCCCCTATGTTTCTAAAAAAATCGGCTGGAGAGTTTAACGGCCCCAGCCTTAATTCTAAACATATGAAACGTAAATACCTATTACATATGCTCAATCCAGAAATCCCTTACCTTAGCTTGATGTTTATAAAGCCAATCAATATCCTCTTGCCATGCATTCAGATCTTTAAGCGGGATCTGCCCTTTAGGTTCAGTGATATCTTTTCTCGGAGACCAGTCTCCCAGTACATGATACGGTGCATAACCTGCGAGACCATCTGCTCCGCCTGGAGCCCCTCCCATCATCCATCGAATCATAAGTTTTGCCGCATTCGGATGAGGTGCAAATTTTGATATGGAGAGAGTATTTTTTTTAGAAATTCCGGTAGCAGGTTTTAAATCCGTTATAACCCCAAGGCTTAAATTGTTCACAGCTGCTTTACGTAATTTTGAATAAGGATTAATTCCAAGAGGAGGATTTTTTTGCCCTTTTGTTCCGACGGCAATAGCTACATCGTTGCCTGAAAGCAGGACAGGCTTATTTTTAATAAGGCGTAATAAAAACTCATAGCCTGCGTTTGGAGTACCGTGAAGGACTAAATCCTTACCGAATTCCTGTTTGTATACAGCAGCCATTTCATCGGAATGTTCTACAAAAAGAGCAAATAAATTGAAATCGGATCCGCTTTTTAGAGGATCAGTCATAACAAGTCTGCCCTTCCATTCGGGCCGGGTGAGATCCCACCATGTAGTGATCGGCGGCTTTTTGTAGGTCTGCGTATTGTACATGACGACTGTAGCACCAAAATGATCAATCCCAAGCTTTACTTTTGCAGCATAAGAATACAGCAAAGGCTGGATATCTGTCGGAACAAACCTGTATACTCTTCCTGTTTCTGCAAATTCGGGAATAAACTGTGTGGCGTTGCCGGTCATGACCACATCAACATTGTATACTTCGGCATCCTGTTCTCTTCTCACTTTCTCAATTAGATTGGGTGTCTTTAGAGAAATGCCTTCCGCTTGAATTCCGTACTTCTTGGTGAAACTCCGGCAAAACTTGGTTACCCTGGAAGAGTTTGAATAAACTACAACTTTTCCCTCTTTCTTCGCAGCTGCTTCTATTGCAGCCCAGTTATCTTTGGCAGGCCGGTACTTACCAAGCTGTGCGTGCTGCTCCCATTTTTCAAGGGCTGTCATTGCCTTGCTCTTACTACTGCTTTTCTCGCTTTCACCGCCTGCAAATAGAGCAGTTGTAATAAGGATAGCAAGTAATGACACAAAAAGTTTTTTCATAATAAAATACCTCCTAAAATATTTTATTTCCAGTTTCTATATCATAAAGGTTGAATAACCCTTTTTTGATACCTACCTTTATTTTATCTCCGGCTTCAGCTTTATAACTGCCGTCGAGCATAATTGCTATTTTATCTTCTCCGCGTTTTGCATAAACGAGACTGGTTGACCCTGAAGGGAGGTAGCTTGTTACCTCATATTCGATTCCGCTGTCTGTAATTATAAAATCCTCCGGGCGTATTGCCGCTTTAACGGATGACTGATTTTGGATTAGCCCGGGTTTTATATTAAGCTTAATACCGCCTGCATTTATGAACCTGTTTCCCCCTTCCGATAATACTTCTGCATTAAAAAAATTCATCTTCGGATTACTGATAAATTCGGCTACAAAAAGGTTTGCAGGCCTTCTATATACTTCTTCCGGAGTACCAATCTGCTGAATGACGCCATCCTTCATAATGGAGATTTTAGTAGACATGGTCATGGCTTCCACCTGGTCATGTGTAACATATACAGTTGTTGCACCGGATCTCTGATGCAGTTCTTTAAGTTCTGATCGCATATCAACCCTGAGTTTTGCATCGAGGTTGGAAAGCGGTTCGTCCATAAGATAAATATCCGGCCTGTTTACAATCATCCGTGCAATAGCAATTCTCTGCTGCTGCCCGCCGGACAATTCCTGAGGATAACGTTCCTCATAACCTTCCAGTTTCATATCTTTAAGAACACTAAGAACCTTCATTTTAACTTCGCTTTTTGGAAGTTTCTTTATTCTAAGGCCGAAGGCAATATTATCAAACACAGTCATATGCGGCCACAAGGCATATGACTGAAAAACCAGTCCCAGGTTTCTTTTGGCAGGGGATACTACAATTTCTTCTTTCTTAGAAAAAACTAACTTATTATTCAGGTAAAGCTCTCCGCTGGTTGGTTCTTCGAGGCCGGCAATTGACCTTAATGTTGTAGTTTTCCCACAGCCGGAAGGACCGAGAAGTGTTATAAAATCCCCTTCCTCTATGCTTAAGTTCATATTATCAATTGCCGTTACATCTCTCCATCTTTTGCAGAGATTAACAATTCTTATCTTTTCTCTGGCCATAATATATTAGCCCCCTATACCTTTTGAAAGATCTGTCTTTTGAAATCGTCTAATAATTACTGTTCCTGTAAGTGTGATTGCTACAACAAGCATAGTAATTGCATCACCGAATTGATGAAATCCAAGTTGAACATAGTTGTATATCATCGTTGTAAGTACCTTTGTTTTCGGAGTAACAAGCAGAACGACAAGAGACAGCTCTCTCATTACGGTGATAAAAGAAAGCATAAAACCTGCGACAAGGCCGCTTTTAGTCAGCGGGAAAATTATTTTTGAAAATCTTGTTAAAAAACCTGCTCCCTGAAGCTCAGCCGCTTCTTCTAACTCCCTGTTAACCTGCATCATGGCAGCAGTTCCTGTTCTGGAAGAATAGGGTACATGCTTTGCCACAGATACTAATACAAGTATTGCAAATGTGCCGTACAGTGCAGGTATAGGGCCATGTGCTTTTGCAAACATTGAAAGGTAGATAGCGCCGAAAGCTATACCAGGAAAGATATATGGTGCAAAAGACAGTGCATCGTTCATTTTTGAAAGAATCTTGCCTCTGTCCCTTACAATAGAATAACCAATAAGAATACCAAGAACGGAGGCAAAAAAAGCTGAAAAAAGAGCAAGTTTAATTGAATTCCATGCCCCGGAAAGTATCATTTTATTTCGCAAAATACCAGCCTGCCCTTCAGCGAGTAGAATTCCTCTGGAGTCTAAAGAACCTGCTTTTCCTATCCAGAAGTGAAATGTAATATTACTGAACGAGTAGTTTCCATCCACATCCATTAAAGACTGCCATGTTAAAACGTAAAGAGGCATAAAAACTGCTATAATAAGAAAAATAATTATAAGAATTAGAATAATGTATTTCATGGATCCGAGAGAAACGGTCTTTGCCCGGAACCCTTTTCCGCTAATAGTTACAAAACTTTTCCTTGCACCAATGACTTTGATATTCATATAAATTGTAATTCCTGTAATGAGAATCATAACTATTGCAATAACATAGGCATCTCCACTCAGATTATTCCTGATATTACTGTAAAGCTGCGTGGAAAGGGTGAAATATCTTACAGGTATTCCTAAAAATGCAGGAGTTCCGAATACTCCGATTCCTCTCGAAAATGTAAGAATAAAAGCTGAAAAAATGGATGGCAGCACCAGGGGAAATGTTATCTTTCTCATTACCTGCCATTTGCTTGCACCAAGCAGTTCCCCTGTCTCTTCAAGACGGGAATCGATCGTTGCAAGAGCACCTGAACCAATTATGAACGCGTAGGCATAGTAATGAAGAGAAAGACAGATAATTATAGGTACAGGACCGTAGGAAAGCCAATTTGGCGGAGCCACATGAAATATATATTGAAACCAGCCGGGAGCCCCGCCCACTCTATTGTTTTTGAATACAGTCAGCCATGCAAGAGCTGTTGGCCATGCAGGAATAATATAGGGTATTGTGGCAAGATTTGCTATAAGCTTTTTTGCAGGTATATCGCTTCTAACAACTATCCAGGCTAAAATGGTTCCTATTGTTAAAGCAGTAAAAGTTAATCCTATGGTAATGATAATTGTATGAAGCAGGGGAATTAAAAACATATTTTTTGTTAGACCACTGTCAAATACTCTTTCGAAATGAACCAGTGTAAACTTACCCGGAACTGCTTTTATGCCCCTGTCTACCACTTGAGGAAGGACTTTGTCGGAAAAGGAAAATGTAAATGCAGTATATAAAAGGTTTACTGCTGGAAAAAATACGAATAAAACCAGAAGAATAAAAAGAATACTTCCCATGATTTTCTGGGGAGTTGACATAACCCTGATAAATCTTCTTAAAAATGGACTGCCTTTCGTTTCAGACCCCATTATTTCAGACATTAAAAAAACTCCTTCCGGAATATTCCAGGATTCTGTCTTCCTTATTTCAGGATTCTGAGTGAAACATCTCTCCAGCCATAGATATTAATTAAATGTACATTCCTTATTACAAACCTCAAATTCGTAGTCGGTATTCGTTCTGATACTAACCGACGGGGGTGAATTCTCTTATCGATCCAAATGACAAAATCATGTGTATTGTGTTCATTGATTATTGAAAATATCGTTCGAGGGACAAGAAAAACTACAGGAAATAATTTTTTCAATCCCAACTCCTGTTAGAAATGTTCTTGCATAATAAATCTATTATGAAATATTTCTTTCATTTTGTCAACTCTTTTAATTTAAAATCGAAAGGAGATCTTCAAGACTGTTTACAACCAAATCGGGCTTCTGTACCGGGGCAAGCTTATCGAGAACAAAAGGAGCTTTTTCCCCGCGTACGATCACACTTAGGCCGAATCCTGCTCTGTGAGGACCTTCTGCATCTCTGTCGACTTGATCACCTATATATGCACAACGGGAAGGTTCCACATTCATTATCCTTGCAGCAAGAAGAAACAATCTCGGATCCGGTTTTCTAATTCCTGTAACGGATGACATTACAAGAGTCTCTATATAATCTGCAATTCCTGCATCATCCAGTTCTCCGGGAACAAGGACTTTACTTATTGTATTGGTAACAGCTCCCAGGCGGTATCCCCTTCCTGACAACTCTTCTATTACCTTCTTAGCTTCAGGTTTGAATTGTCTTAAGCCCTTAGAATGAGAGTAGAGCAGAACAAGTTCCTGAGCATGATAACGCACAATTTCTACCGGATAATCAGGGAGCATGAAACGAGTCCATATTTCCTCTTCACAAGGTTCCAGCCAATTATCTACAGACCATTTTTTATAGATTTTATTTCTTTCATCCAGCATCTTTAAAAATTCGTCTACCGGTACTTCTGCGCCCACTCTTTTCATGATTTCTTTGATAAAACTCCTGCCGTTGTCCTTTAAGGGTACTCTCCGGCTTAATGTTCCGCCTTTATCAAAGTAAAGAACATCAATCTGCCTCTTTCTGTGACTCTTTTTTCTAACGCCGGAAGGAATCCATCCATTATGTTTACGGTAAAACATATTTCTGTTTTTCAGGACAGAAGCACCATGAAGTCTAATCGTATGTATGACCGCCTCCCATGGGTACCCCTGTTTCATTCTATATCCTGCCCAATCCATCCACTTAAGATTTGCCTCAACTTCGGCTACGGCAGAACCATTATCCTGAAAATGTCCTGAAACAACATTTTCGCCCGGATCCTCTCCTTCGGTGACTGAAAGCAATGTTGCATCTGCAATATTTCTTATCATGTTATCATTCCCGCCTGCAAAAAGTTCATTTCCTATAAAAAGAATTTCACGGGACCGGATATCATATTCTTTAATTAAATACCGCATAGCTCTTTCTTTATTATTACCGTTAAGAACAAATTTTATTCCCCTGGCACCGGGGAAAGGAACATGAATCTCTCCTTCTCCGATATCACTAAGAAAATTTCTATCTGCCAGTAACGATTCTGCCATGGATAGCAGCTCCTTCCTTACTTTAACTGCTTTCTCGGTTCTGTAGGGTTCAGCCGAAATATCACCAAGCATCATCCAGCTGACAGATCCGCCCCTGAAATATGTTTCAGATTCCGAAGGTTCAAAACCTCCGGATCGAAGCTTTTCTTTCATTTTATCAAGAATACTCTGTTTGGTATTATACCCTGTGCTCTGCAGAAGTGTTCTGGCATTATCCAGTTTCTGTTTAACATTACGGATCCTTCCCTGAAGACTAAGTTCTTTAAATTGTCGGATAAATTCGTTTTCACCCAGAACCGCAAGAGCCTGAGCATCGGAGAATATTCTTCTGAATCCATTATCTTCAACCCACATTCGTGTTCCGGGATTAAAAGTAAAACTCTGGCTCCCATCTCCGGCATAGTATACAATGTTATCAAGAAGTTCTTCGGGCAGCTTGTAAAGGAGTCTGGACCCTATTTTTGCCATTGCTACACCACTCATGGCAACCCAGAGAACATGACGTTTCTTTAACTCTGTAATCAGTCCGGATAAAGTTGAAATTATCTCGTTGGTCGGAAGATTTCCCGACATTATTACGGTATCATCAACATCCGTGACCCAGGCGCCGCAGATTTTCATATTCCCTCCTATAAGAATTTTCTTCCGTTATCGATAGTCCCGTATTTCTTATATCCTTTTTCCAAAAGGTAAGCGTATAGAAACTTCACTGATTTTTTTAAATCTGCCTCACTCTTCATCTCAATTGATAAAGGGAAATTCCACTCCTCACAGACATACCGGTCAATTATTTTATCAAGAAAGAGATATCCTTCTCCCAGGGGATTATGAGTATCATTAAGCTGATAGTTACTATGAAGATGAGTAAGCTCCACATTATCTCTACCAAGTTCTGAAACAAGATAGGATGGATCCAGGCTAAAATACATAGCATGACCGAAATCTACAGTATATCTAAGCCCCGTACCTACCTCATTTCTAATATATTTCATCTCACCGGGGTGAAGAGCAAGTTTTAAGAATTTTCTTTTAAAGGAATTTCCATTTTCAAGACAGAGAGTAACTCCTATATCGGATCCAAAGCTTACAAGTTCTTTAAGGCTAATGATGTTCAATTCCTGTGACCTCTTCCAATTAGCATCTGAATATTTTTGCGACTTAAGATGCCCACCGTGTATAGTAGCATAATGTATTCCCATTTTTGATGCTGCGAGAAGTGATTCCTTAATGCGGTTAAAAGATGTTCTTCTTTCCCCTTCATCAACAGATGCGATATTTAATCCCACAAAAGGAGCATGCAGGGACAAACCAATTCCCAGTTCCGCCGCTTTATTTTTTATTTCCGTATATTTCCCGGATCCCTTCTTAAGGCATATCGGGGGTTCGTATTTTAATTCAACCCAGGATAGTTCCAACTCATGGGCCAGATCAATAAATTCAAGATAATCTCCGCTGTATTCCTGAAAACAAACGGCACCAATTCGAACAGTATTCCGCATTCTGCAAATCTCCTGATATACTCTAATCATGTACTTTAATCTGAAAAATCGATATAGTAATGTTTTTTCCTCATTTCACTTAATTTCGAAAGTGCCTGTATCGCTTTTTTGCCGAGTCTGCTCGCTACACCATCGATAATAGCATTATTAATTGCAACGGGAACTACCTGAGAATGAAAAGTTCCGGCAGGACCTCTTTCCGCATGGAGAACAATTTTTGCTTTTTTTACGAGAGGAGGAAGAATAGAATCTGTAATTAATAAAACAGGTATATGCTTTTCCTCACACACATCCATCAAGCGTCTGAAATCTATTGTCGATTTATAAAAATGATAATCGATTATCAAATTATTCTTATCGATCACAAGAAGCTTCTCAAAAAGATTCTTTCCCGAAACAGATTGCTGAATCACTTTTAATTTGAACCGCGAAAGACGAAAACTTAAATGATTGGCAAGACATTCATTCCCGCCGTTTCCGAATACATAGATGGTTTTTGCTGTTAGGATTGCATCTACGGCCTCTTTAAGGCTCTCTCTGTCAATAGTAGTAACAGAGCTTTTTAAAAGCTGAATTTCCGAATCTACCATTTGCGCATAGTTAAAAGGATCATCCGGCATTGTTTCGATTGAGCGTTTCATTCTTTCGCCTGGTGTCAGATACTCCCTGTAATATTTAACAAGGTCATTTTTTAACTCAGGAAATCCTTTATGGCCTAAATTTTGAGCGAAACGGACTATTGTTGCTTCACTTACATCGAGAACCGTTGCAAGTTTTGTTATAGAAAGAAAAACAACTTCATCAAAATGGCGGATAATATAGTCTGCTATTTTCTTCTGTTGTTTCGGCAGATCATCATATTTTTGTAAAATTTTATTATAGCTATCGGATTGACGAATCATTTTTTATCTCCAACATGAAAATTTTCTTTCATTATAATTACATAAATCTCATCTGTCAATAATATTTGTAAGGATTTATTCTTTTACTATCAGTCTTGCAAATAAACTTTCACTAACATATACTAACCCTATGAAAATAACACTTTTAGGTACCGGATCGGATCACTGTATTCCAGCCTTCCGCTGTATCTGCTCTGTCTGTAAAAAAGCCAGGGTAAAAAGAGGGAAGTATGTTCGTCAGAATTCCTGTGCATTTATAGAATCCGGAATCGGTGAATATATTCTTATAGATATGCCGCCGCAAGTTTTAACGATGCTTTCACAGAATAATATCTATGATAATAAAATAAGAACCGTTCTTATTACTCACCGCCATCCGGATCATTCTCTTGGACTTCGGTACCTCTTCCATGCTTCCGAAAAGAAAAAGTTCAGGGTGGATAAGAAAACAGCTCTTTATATTCCGGCTTCTGCTCTAAAAAGCATCTCGAAGAAACTGCTTTCGGAGAAGAAAGAGAATCTTTTCTTAAGCAAAGAGAGATACTATGATATCAATATAGTCCGGGATGAAAAAACTTTTGTTCTAAATGAATTACAGATAACTCCCATTGAAACAGGTCATCTTTCTGTAAAACCAAGCGGAAAGACCGGAGATGAATCTTTAGCATACGTTATAAAAGATAAAAAGGGGAAAGTATGCGTATATCTTCTCGATGCACCGGTAAATCTTCCGGAAAAAACATTATCTTTTCTTAAAAAGATAAAAATAGACTGTCTTATCGGAGACTGCACTTATGAAAAAACATCTAAGACCAGCGGTCACATGGATATTGAAGCACTTATAAGACTAAAAAAAAAGCTGCAGCCGACACTTACTATTGCAAGCCACATAAGCCATATGAACCTTTCATACAAGAAACTGGAAGCTAAATTAAATGAGCATTCCATCAAAATTGCTTATGACGGAATGAAGCTTGAAATATAACCCTTTATTTTTCTAATCTCCCTTTCTGTACCGGCAATTATGTACTCTTCCGCATTTTCTCCATTCAGCATCGAATGATAATCTATCTCTTTCCCGGAGATATACTCAAGGGAAAGTCCGGTATTTCGTAATATCCCATGGGCTGCTGCAAGATCCCAGATATGACAGGGAGAAACAATTGCCCCTATCACCCTGTAATACAGGATAACCGCCGCAATATTGAGCACCGCTCCCCCTGTGTTACGTAGTTTTCCCGGGAAATATTGTAAATTCCAGTCTTTATGATATCTCGAGCTCACCATAATCTGGTACAGTGAAGGAACATTTCCCGCTTCAGGGAGACAGTGAATTTTCTTTCTGTTAGTATATACCGATCCGTTAATATCAGAAAAGATAAAAGTTCCTTTTCCTGAGGGAGACCCCCATCTCGGAGCATAGATGATACCCGCTACCGGTATTAAGGAGCGGTTAAAAAGACCTACCGATACAGCCCATCCCGGCATGCCCTGGCTGAAAGCATCTGTGCCATCTATCGGATCCACAGCAAAAGTGTATGATTTTTCCGAATCAAAATCGCATTCTGCTTCTTCGGTAATAATATTTGTATCGGGGAAGGTATTGCGTATGTTCTCATAAAGAAAAGTATTTATTTTAGTATCATATTTGGTCAATATAGAACCGTCTTCCTTATAGGTGAATGCAACGTCTTTCTGACCCTCCAGGCCGATATTTCCGGCTTCTTCGACTATTGGTATAAGACTTTTCAAAGTTATAATAGAGCTCACCGGTTCCTCCTTTTCACGGTTACCGTAATATATGAAAAAATACTTTCATATCTTTACTTTAATGCAAATAATATTTAATATATCACTATTTGTTTAATACTGCAAGGAGGAATGTAATGAATAAACTTGGTGTTTCTCTTCCCTGGGACTATCTTTCAGATACGATACTTAGACAAGAATCGGATGTAATAAAATCAAACTTCGGTTCCTGCACTACTTTCTTAAAAGTTCTTAAGGCCGAAGGGATAACTTCCATAGAGTTACGGCATAGGCATAAAAATCTTACCTGCGAGGATATGCATAAAGCGGTTACAATAGTGAGAGAATTCGAATTTTCACTGACGATTCACGGTGAAACACTTCCGGAAACATCTGTTTTAAACTTTAACAAACTTTTCCCCTGGCACAAAATAATAGATAAACTATACGAAAATGATAAAAGTAATATTATAGTAACTTTTCATCCTCTCATTAAAAAAAAAGAGGAAGTACAGCTGGTAAAACTTACAGTTGAAATTCTTAAAAAATTGTTAACATCCAATAACCTTTTTTCCTGTAAGTATGCTCTTGAAAACCAGAGATACAGAGGTTATATCGATCCGGGAGTAACCTTTAAAGGGATTTTTGGTATGATTTCCAGAGTTCCCAAAGATAAAATTGGTATTTGTTGGGATATGGGTCACAGTTATGCAAATGTTATCAACTACAACCAGCCTCTCTTTCCACCTGAAGAATTTCTTAAAAGAGTTATTCACACACATATACATGATCTGGGTCCTGCAGGAGAAACGCACTGGATGTTTAAAGAAAATCAAGTCCCTCTGTATGAAAATGTCAAATTGCTTCAATCCTACAATTACAGGGGAGTCTACAATCTGGAATTAAGTTTTAATCGGTTTGCAGAGGAACCGGATATTAACGGCCTTGTTATGAAAACTATTGAAAAATTGCGAAAACTTATAATCTGACCTTCTCAGGGCACTCCGGGGAGTCCGAACATCCGGTAAATCTCCAGATGCTCCGGCTCCAGCGGTTCAGATTGTTCCTTGAATATCTTTCTGGCATCATCGTGTTTCTATGTCAAAACACCTCTTGTAAATTATATTATTGCTTTTTAATCTTTGTCCATTGATCTGAATATTCTCCGGTCCGAGAAGCTGTGAATCAGCAAAGGCAAAAGCAGGACGACTATCCGGTTTTCTGTGACTGATAATAATATCCCGAAAATTGATGTTCTTGACATGC
>QILZ01000221.1 GCA_003233545.1 Spirochaetales bacterium | reverse complement strand
TTTCCGTTACCTCCGTTGCAGTATGGATTGTAAACGATTCGAATATGATAACAGATATAAGAATATCCTTAGGCGGGGTTGCCCCGGTACCTATACGTGCAGGTAATGCGGAAAAGGCTTTTTCCGGTAAAACAATAGATGAGAATAACATCACATCTCTAACGGAAACTCTTAAAGAAGATATAAAACCGATAAGTGATGTTAGAGGAAGTGCCGAATACCGCACCACGGTTAGTATTAATCTACTAAAGCGTGCAATTCTTACATGC
Source organism: Spirochaetales bacterium (assembly GCA_003233545.1). Taxonomy (GTDB): domain Bacteria; phylum Spirochaetota; class Spirochaetia; order SZUA-6; family SZUA-6; genus SZUA-6. Next base: position 11,797 of record QILZ01000221.1, on the reverse strand, counting down.
CTTTAAGACGGAGGAATAGGAATGGGAGAAAAAGTATATTACAATATCAAACTTACTGTAAACGGAAAAGAAGTTACAGGGAGTGTAAGAGCAGAAACTTCGCTCCTTGATTTAATCATATCGAAGTAAAAAGGGGGTGTGATAAGGGGGATTGCGGTGCCTGTACGGTATTAATAGACGGAAGAGCAACAGTTTCCTGCTTAACCGCAGCTCTTCAGGCACAGGGGAAAAATATTTATACTCTCAAATCTTTAGGGTCATGGGATAAATTACATCCTTTACAGAAGGCATTTGTTAAATACGAAGCAGTACAATGCGGTTTTTGTACACCGGGGATGCTTATGACAGCAAAAGCTTTACTGGATGCAAATCCGCATCCTGCAAGGGAAAGCATCAAAGAGGCGATTTCCGGTAATTTATGCCGCTGTACAGGGTACAGGAAGATAGTGGATGCTATCGAAGCTGCAGGCAAGGGAGAATTATAATGGCAGAAGAAAGAACCTATATAGGAAAAAGAACTCCGGGCCTGGATGAAAAAGACAAGGTGCTGGGTAATGTTATTTATGCAGATGATTTTACCCTTCCGGGCATGCTGCATGCAAAAGTATTCAGAGCTTTAAAACCATCCGCAATAATAAAAAAATTAAATGTGGACAGGGCAAGGAAACTTCCCGGTGTAGCCTGCGTATTAACTGCAGATGATGTACCGAATAACGAATCGATAAGTAATGTTGTGGGACAGACAACAGAGGTCGGATTATTGGAGGCAAAACACCAGGTTCTGGTAAAAAACAGGGTACGCTATTACGGTGAGGCAATAGCACTTGTTGCTGCCGACAGTGCCGATACTGCAGAAAAAGCACTTGAATTAATCGAAATTGAATACGAAGAAATACCGGGAGTTTTTAACCCGATAGAAGCCATGAAACCCGAATCTCCCAAAATACACGGAGATAATAATATTATTGCACAATGGAAACTCAGAAAAGGAGACGTTAAAAAGGGTTTTGCAGAATCCGATGTAATCGTGGAGAATACCTACCGGACACCGAGACAGGAGCATGCACATATAGAACCCGAATCAGGGGTGAGCTGGGTGGATGATATGGGAGTAATTAATATTAGAATTGCAACTCAGGTTATTGAACATTACAGGGATGTCGCTGCGGTTATAGGGATACCGCAGAGCATGGTAAGAATTAAAGGGACTATAATCGGGGGCGGTTTCGGAGGCAAAGAAGATGTCACGGTAGAAGTCTTTCTCGGACTATTAACATGGAAAACAAGAAAACCAGTAAAACTCACATTTTCGAGAGAAGAAATGGGCTATGGACGGCAAAAGAGACACCCATATATTTTAAAGTATAAAACAGGAGCATCGAAAGACGGAAAACTGACAGCCATGGAAGCGGAAATTATTTCCGATTCCGGCGCTTACGTTTATCTAAGTCCGTGGGTTCTGCTTTACTCTACGGTTCATTCGACAGGTCCCTATTTTATACCCAATGTAAAAGTCGATTCATTTTCTGTTCTGACAAATAATATCATGACAAGTGCTTTCAGGGGGTTCGGAGGAATGCAGGTGGCTTTCGCTTATGAAGCACAGATGGATGAAATTGCAAAGAAACTAAACATTGACCCCCTCGAGTTCAGGAAGAAGAATTTTCTTAAGAAAGGAAGTGAAACTGCAAATTATCAAAAAATTACCTCCGAAGTATTATTGAAAGAATCCGTAGAAAAGGCCCTTGGTGCATTGGGTAAAAAGAGTAAAAGCACAAAAACGAAAAAAACAGGAAGAGGTTTCGCCTGCTCCTGGCAGTCGTACGGAAGAATGACTTATCTTCATGATACATCGAGTGCGTGGGTCGGACTCGAACTTGACGGAAGTGCTGTTGTAAGAAGCGGCATCCCCGACCTCGGAGGAGGGCAGAGAGAGTCTTTAAGAGCAATAACAGCAGAAATACTCGGCCTTAATATCGGAGAAGTTCACATTATATCAACAGATTCCCAGGTGACACCGCTTGCAGGTACGGTAACTGCCACAAGAGCGCTGTTCATGTCAGGAAATGCAGTTAAACTTGCCTCTGAACATATTCTTAATATTATTACAAAAAAGGCTTCTGAAATGCTTAATACATCTGCCGAAGAATTATCCCTGAAAAATAAGACGGTTTATACAGCCGAAGGCGGCAGTATACCATTGGCAAAGGTCATAAAACAATGTGCAGCCGAAGGAACCATGCCCCAGAGTCTTGCAACGTATAAGGCTCCTTTTACAGATCCGATTAAAACCGAAGTAATTAAAGATCCGGTATTTGCCGATTTCACATTCGGAGCACAGGCAGCCGAAGTCGAAGTCGACACCGAAACAGGCATGGTTACCATACTTAAATATGCCTCCGCACAGGATATCGGCCGGGCAATTAATGTAAACAGAGCGGAAGGACAGATCGAAGGCGGTGCTGCCCAGGGCATAGGGTTCGGCTTAATGGAAGATTATATCGAAGAAAAGGGTATCCCTTTAACCCGGAATCTTGCCACGTATTTAATTCCGACTTCGAAAGACGTTCCCGATATACAGTCCATTATACTTGAATCGAAATCAGGCAAAGGGCCTTTCGGTGCCAAAGGCATAGGAGAACCGGCAATCACTGCGGCAGCGCCTGCGTTACTAAACGCAATCTGCGATGCAATAGGTGTCAGAATTAAGCAGATACCGGCCACACCCGAAAGAGTTTACCGGGCGATACATGATAAGAAATAAATAAATCAGCCGGCATGTGTTTTTATAAACTTACCCCACCCGCTTTCGGCGGAGAAACCGGAATTAGCGACAATTAACCGGCCCCGGGAGAGAACCTTTTTTATCCTGCCCAGTATGGTTTTGCCTTCGAAAAGTGTATAGGCTGCGTTGGAGTGCTGATTTTCCTGTAATATTGTCCATTCTTCATCCGGATCAACTATTACTATATCCGCATCGGAACCGGTGTCCAATCTCCCTTTCTGCGGGAACAAACCCATTATTTTCGCAGTATTTTCCGATAAAACGGATACAAGCCTGTTTATCGTAAGCCTGCCTCTGTTAACGCCGTATTCCCATAGAACGGGAAGCATTGTTTCTATTTCCGGGGTACCGTACGGTGCCGCGAAAAAATCATCTTCGGTTTTTTTATCCTTGGGTGCATGGTCGCTTCCGATCGTATCGATGTATCCCTTCCCTATTGCATCCCAAAGTGCAATGCGGTCTTTACCCGTTTTTATAGAAGGACCTACTTTACCCAAAGGGCCCATCACTTTTAATTCATCCCATGTCAGGGAAAGATAATGAGGACATGTCTCCGCATATACCTTATAACCTTCATCTTTCAGATATTTAAGGACCTTTACCCCTTCCATCGATGAAATGTGAGGTATATAAACGGGACATTTCATTAATCTGCCTATCTGCACGGCACGGAATATAGCTTCCGCTTCGGCTATGTCAGGGCTTGTTTCCGGAAATCTTTCCTTAAAATCGGCCTTCTCCGCAAGCAGTTTGTCCTGAATGTAATCTATTACAAGACCGTTTTCCGCATGAAGACAGGCCATACCGCCGGTTCTGCCGATAATATCCATAGCCTTTGCAAGGGCATAATCATCTGTCATCCAGCCTAATTTTGCATACGCCATAAACATTTTAAAGGAAGTAACTCCCAGCTCAACAGCTTCCGGTATTTCATCAGCCTGTTTTCCCGTATCAAACAATCCCCCGTGTAATGCAAAATCAATATAAGATGTAGTGTTGCCCTCTTTAATATAATCCTTGAGTGTTGCAGCAAGGCTCTTTCCGGGTTTTGCATATGCATAATGAACAACGGTTGTAACACCTCCGAAGGCCGCCGTTTTTGACAACCCTTTAATGTTATCAAGATAAACCGGATGAGTATGCGGATCGATAATCCCCGGTAAAACGTATTTCCCTTCGGCATCTATTGTATTATGACCGCTGATACTATCATCCGAACCTATATACTCTATTTTTCCTCCGGTTATACCGATATTCCCCTTTATGGTCTTTTCCGGGTATACTATCTTTCCGCCTTTTATAACAGTCTCGTACCCTTTCATAACATCTCTCCCCTGACTTGATTATTTACAAATGAGCAATTCCTGTGATTTCCGTTATACTATCGAAATTATTATCCTTTAAATATGCTTCTATCCCGCTGATAACCTCACGCATTATTAAAGGATTTACAAAATTATACATCCCGATTCCCACTGCGGCTGCTCCCGCAAGAATCATCTCCACGGCATCGACCCACGAAGCTATACCGCCTGTTCCGATAATCGGTATGGATATTTTTGTAAAAGAGGAATACACAGCATAAACAGCCAGCGGGTGTATGGCGGGGCCGGACAGACCGCCGGCGATATTCCCGAGAAATGGCTTTCTCTTATTAATATCGATTTTCATTCCTTTATAGGTATTTATAAGTGCCACAGCATCGGCACCTGCACTTTCCGCTATTAAAGACATTTCACTGATATCTGTCACAGAAGGTGAAAGTTTTGCAATTACCGGAAGATTGGTTACTTCTTTTACCCTTTTAATTACTCTGTAAAGCTCATTCTTATCACGGGCCCATTCTATCCCATGATGCAAATTGGGACAGGATAAGTTAAGCTCCAACAAATCCGCTTTTCCCGTACTTTCTATAATACCGGCAAGTTTACAGAAATCTTCCAAAGAGTTTCCTGCAATACTAATAACAACAGGCACCCCGAAACCTGCAAGAACAGGCAGTCGGTCCCTTATAAAATTATTAACTCCCGCGGTCGGTATTCCTATGGAATTCAGCATACCGCATGGAGTCTCACAGATTCTCGGCGGTGCATTGCCTTCCCTCGAATTTATGAAAATAGTTTTGCTTACAATGGCGCCAGGTTCATCCGGAGAAAATATATTATCATGTATACTGTTACATTCATAAGTTCCGGAAGCAGGCATAACAGGATTCTTAAGGATTACACCTGCAATATTAACGTTTAAATCCATTATTAATCCAACTCCACAGAATTAACCGGAAATACCGGGCCGTCTTTGCAGACAAGATAATATCCGCCGGAATCTCTTTTTTTAACTGCACAGCCGTGACAATCGCCCATTCCGCAGGCCATATGGCTCTCGAGAAAAACAAAACCTTTTATTAAACCTTTTCTATCCTGCTCATCTGCAAAACGTGCAAATCTTCCGGAACCGCATGTATATATCCTATCCGGTTTTGATTTATTAATAAACCGTTCAAGGATATCCCGCGCATCACCATGATAACCGTCGGAACCGTCATCCGTTATAATATTTAAATCTTTTGATGCATTCTTAAGATAATCCCTGCAGACAAGTCTGTTTTTTGCTGAAGCGGATAAAAAAGTGTAGACTTCCGTTCCGGCATTTTTAGCCGATTCTGCCAGATAAACTACAGCCGCAGCCCCCACTCCCCGCACCAGGAGGACGATTTTTTCACCATGTGGCACTTCAACCGGATTTCCCAGCGGTCCGGTAATTACAAGACGACTTCCCGACCTTAAAACATTCAGCAGGCCGGTACCTTCCCCGGTAATCTTAATAACTAATCTGAACAGACCATTTGCCGGATCAACCTGAACAATATCAAAAGGCCTCGATAAGATCGGATCATTACTATTCCAGCCCCGCACCATCACAAATTGGCCGGGCATTGCATGTTCCGCAATTTTATCATTTTCGATTAACAGATCCAGATAACCGGTATATTCATTTTTTCGTGCTTTTATCCGCCCTTCGGTAAGAAAAGGCTTTATGAGATTATTTTTAATTTTCATTCATGTTAAATAGAGAGGGAAAGTTATTAAACTTTCCCTCCCGAAGCTTTAATATAATAAGCATAAATAATATTCTACTGCATAGGATAAATTACCGAACCATTAGCAGCCGCTTTCGGCCATACCGTTACCTTTTTACCATCCTGAATCTGAAATGTTACGGTACCGCCTGCTATATTCTGTCCCTTTTCATTAAATTCAGTAGGACCCCAGAAAGTCGTTCCTTTATATGATTTCAGTGCTTTCCTTACGGCATCCGTATCAAGGCTTCCTGCTTTCTCTATTGCCATCTGCAGGAGCAATCCGCCCTGGCTCGCTGCCGCTGCCTGGTATGTTAATCCTTTGCCAAACTTTTCTTTATACAGAGCAGCATAATTCGAAGCTGAACCGAATAACGGATCACTGTACTTCATCTGAGGCATCCACCAGGAAACCCCGAAGATACTATTTGCCTCCTTGCCTAAATTCTTCTGAAAATCCAGCAATTCAGGGCCTGTTGTAAAAGCAATTGCTTTTAATTTGACCCTCTGTTCTTTCAGCTGCCGTACTGTAAGGATTGCCTCGCCCAAATATCCCGAACCCATTAACACCTCTGCTCCGGAATTTTTTATCTTTAATATTGTAGAAGAAAGGTCCTGTACACCTTTACTGTATTCTTCGTAATAGACAACCTTAAAGCCCTTCTTTTCCGCATATGCTTTTGCACCTTTTGCAACGGTTACAGGAAACAGATCATTCGGTGTAATAATCGCCAGTTTTTCAGGACGCGGACTTACATTGGAAAGCATATCTATGAAACTGTAAAAAATCCATGAACCCGGAGAAAGCACTGCAAAAACATTCTTAAAACCTCTGTCATATATTTTGGATGCATTGGCAAGGGTTGCAATTGTAAGTATATTATACTTCTCTGCAATCGCAGTAGTTGCAAATGTCGAGCCGCTTCCGAAGGGTCCAAGGAGAAAATCAACTTTATCCTGGGTTATAAGCTTCTCTGTCAGTTTTGCAGATGTCTGATTGTCCGACTGATCGTCATAGTAGATTATCTTAACCGGCAATCGTTTATCCCCTACTTTGATTCCGCCTTTTGAATTTACCTTATCCGCCCAGAGTTCATAGCCGTTCTTTACCATAGTTCCGAAACGGGCCAGACCTCCGGAAAGAGACACCGATGCACCGATCTTTATCTCCTTCTTTTCCGCCTTTTTTGCTTCCTTCTGTCCGCCGGCAAACACTAACCCCTGAATACTTAAAGCAAAGGCAAGCATAAGAACGATACTTCCAGCGTATTTCCTCTTCATAAATTCCTCCTAAAGAATTTTTATTTAATCAAAACCGGCAGCTTAACAAACCGCCGTGTTGATTTTAACTATATCCCGAGATATGCTTTTTGAATTTCAGGGTTATTTAACAAAATCTCTGCATTATCCGCCATCTCCACCCTGCCGTTAACAACAACATACCCCTTCCGGGCTATTTCCAGTGCTGTCTGCACATCCTGATCTACCAATAATATTGTCATATTTTTATCTTTATTTATATTTTTTAAAAGTTCAATAAGATCATCCACAATTACAGGAGCAAGGCCCAAAGAAAGTTCATCTATTAAAAGCAGCTTAGGAGCACCCATTAAACCCCTGCCTATAGCACACATCTGAGCTTCTCCTCCGGAAAGAGTACCGGTCGGTTGTTTTCTTCTTTCTTTAAGTCTCGGAAGAATAGAATACACCCATTCAATATCCTCCCTTATTTTCTTTTTCGAATCTTTTCTTGCATAGGCTCCCATTTTAAGGTTTTCTTCTATGGTTAACCCCCGGTAAAGCTGTCTCCCTTCAGGTATCATTATAATACCCTTTTTTACCCTTTTTATTTGATTTTCATTGGTAATATCTTCCCCGCCATAGATAATACTGCCGCTGTAGGGTTCTATTTCACCGACAATAGTTCTTAAAAATGTAGTTTTTCCCACGCCGTTCGAACCTATCAAAGCTGTAATCGAGCCCTCTTCGATTTCTACATTGAAATCCCATAATATTTGCACATCGCCGTAACCTGAATTTAAATCTCTGACTTTAAGCATTCTTCCAACTCATTTTCGCGTATCTCGAACCGAGATATGCGGATATTACCTTTTCGTTTTTACTGATATTTTGCGGTTTATCCTCTGCAATCTTCTCTCCGTGATGAAGTACCATAATCCGGTGCGAGACGCTCATAATTGCTTTCATTACATGTTCGATTAACAGAATCGTCTTCCCCTCCTTATTGAGTTCCTCGATAAGCTTCATTATCATTTCCAGATCGGTGGAACTGGAACCTGCCATAACCTCATCGAGAAGAATCAATTCGGGATCCATGGCTAAAGCCCTTGCCAGTTCGAGCCTTTTCCGTTCGGATACGTTAAGGTTTTCCACAGGAACTTCTTCTTTTTCTATCAGATTTAGTCTGGAAAGAATATAGCGAGTTTTATCCTGTGCTTCCTTAACATTTACAACCTTATTTTTCCCGAACATGGCTCCTATGGCAACATTTTCTAAAAGTGTCATTCCGGGAAAGGGCTTTACAATCTGAAAAGTTCTCGATATTCCCAATTCCGCTATCTTATGTGTCTTTAGATTTGTAATATTTCTGTTCTTATAATAAATTGCACCGCCGGTAACTCTTAAGGTACCGTTTATCATCGACAGCAGTGTAGTTTTGCCCGCCCCGTTAGGACCTATAATGCCGAATATCTCATTCTTTTTCACCTTAAAGTCAACCTGCCAGACAGCACGCAGGGCACCGAAAGTTTTTGTAACTTTCTGACCGTATAAAATAATATTACGGTTTGCATCAGAGTTCATAAAGCACCGGTCCTGCTTTTTTTAATATTCTCTATAATACCCTTTAGACCTCTGTCCGTTTTTAGTAAACTTACTATCCCATTCGGAATTAGTAATACCGTAATAATGATTATTGTTCCAAGAATTCCCAGGTGTAAATTGAGAAATTGTGACCAGATCAGTTCCGATAAGCTTTCCAGAATAAAAGCACCGATGAGCGGACCGAAAACAGTGCCTGCCCCTCCTAAGAGTATAATTACAAACATTCTAACGACCCACATTACATTAAAGACCGTAGGCGGATCTATGTAGCTGAACCAGTATGCATAAACCGCACCGGCTAAACCTGTAAAAAGGCCGCTTAAAGTCCACGCCGTAATCTTATACACCGTTGTGTTTATTCCCATAACGCCGGCAGCTTCTTCGTTAGCACGTATGGCTTTTAACGCATACCCCAGCCTGCTTTTCGATAACCACCAGGTAAAAGCAACAATAACAATAAGCAGGACAAACATGAGAAAATAAAAAACAGAATTTACAAAAAACGGGCTTCCGTGCAGAGAAGGGATTGTTATGCCCTGCCCGCCGCCTGTCAGATCGGTTAAATTATCAATTATATACTTTATCGCTTCTGCCGCACCTAAAGTAGCCAGCGCGAAGTAATGCCCTTTAAGCCGCAGCAAAAGCATTCCGAGCAGCAAGGCCAGCAGAATGGATACAAGACCTGAAAAAATAAAAGAAGAAATAAATGATAATCCTAATTTATTCATTAAGACGGCTACAGTATAAGCTCCGACACCGAAAAAAACCATATTACCGAAAGCCGCATACCCTGCAAAACCGGAAATAATATTTAATGCGGATGCCAAAATAGCAAACATAAAGATGTTGGTTACAAGACGAACCCAGAACCCGGACAAGACAAACGGGAAACCTATGAATAATACTATTAAAATTATAAGAATTATCAGTTTCTTATTCATTATATGACCTTTTACCGAATAGACCCTGCGGCATAAATACCAGAACTAAGACAAGAACAACAAACCCCAGCAGGTTCTGAAAAGACGAGGGGATAATAGTAGTCCCGATTGTTTCCACAAGAGCAAGTACCAATCCCCCTGCAAGTGCCCCGACTGTACTTCCGAGCCCGCCAAGAACAGAGATGACAAATGCTTTTCCGATAAGCGGACCTCCTATAAAAGGGTTTATACTCATAATAGGAATAATTAATGCACCGGAGACCCCTGCCAGGGCTGCACTAACTCCCATTGTTATCGAATAAATATTCTTGACATCGACCCCCACTACCCTGGCTCCTTCATAATTTTGAGCCGTAGCACTTATTGCAAGCCCCACTTTGGTTCTCTTCATAAATAAATAGAAGAGAATAGTTAAAATTACCGCAATGATAAAAACACCAAAACGTATAACAGGAATTATTACTCCGCCTAAGGACATCGATACTCCGGAATACGGCAGATTAATACTTCTGAAATCAGCCTTCCATATAAGCAGACATATATTTGCTATTAATATCTGAAGTCCGAAGGTAAAGGTTAAGGTTATGAAAATACTTCCCCTTACAACCAGGTTGAGTAAAAAACGCTGAATTACGTAACCTATCAGAAAGAGAATCAACATCACAATGGGTATCGATAAAAAAGGATCGATTCCGTAAGCCTTATAAAAGGTATAGGAAAGATATGCACCGATCATAATAAAAGAACCATGTGCAAGGTTTATAATATTCATTACACCCCAGACCAGCGAAAATCCTATTCCGATCGTTCCGTAAACAGCTCCTAAAAGAATGCCATTAATAATGGCCTGGAGTAACATAAATACCTCTTCTAGTTAATTATTTTTTTTAATCTAATACATAACCTGTATAACAGTCAATATAACAACTATTCGTTTTAATCATTTTGTTTCTTAAATACAGCGGAATTAATTGTATGTTTCCCTGGATATTTTTAATTTCATCACCGTTAAGAAATAATAAAAAAACAAACATCGGGATTTAAAGAATTACTACTGCCGGTCTTGTATTTACCTATATTTTTACTATAATAATTATATAAAATATACCGATTTAAATTGTAAACAGGATTAAATAATAATGTTCGAAAGAAAGGAAAATGATATAAATGTAGGATTATTCAATGATTCATTTCCGCCGATTATAGACGGTGTAGCTTTAACGGTGAGAAACTACGCATACTGGCTTAAAAGAAATAACCTTAAATCCTATGTAATAACCACCTCTTATCCCGGCTATAAGGATAATGAAGATTTTGAGGTTTTAAGATACTTCTCCGTACCGATATTTTTCAGGCCTCCCTACCGTTACGGATTACCAAAGCTGGACAGAAGTTTCAGAAAAAGAATAAGTAAGGTCAGATTTGATCTTGTTCATGCCCATTCACCATTTGCAGCAGGCAGCTTGGCACTTGAAATTGCAAGGGAAAGAAACATCCCCCTTGTAGCCTCTTTTCATACAAAATATCATGATAATTTTAAGCGTATTCTTAACAGCAAAAGATTAATCAGGCACTTTATAAAAAGGATAGTTGATTTCTATGAATCCGCAGACGATGTATGGGTTCCGAACAGCAATACGGCAATTACTTTACGCGAGTACGGGTATAGAGGAAATGTTTTTGTAATGCCCAATGGTACTGATCTACAGAGCATTAAGGGCAAAAAGCCATTTATAAAAACAGCGGATACCATCTTAAAAGTAGATGATACTGCACCGGTATTCTTATTCGTCGGGCAGCTTATATGGGAAAAAAATCATAAATTCCTTCTGAGGTCTCTAAAATTATTAATAGAAAAAGGATTTGCGAATTTTTTAATGGTTTTCATCGGTGCCGGTTATGCGGAACAGGAGATGAAAAAGATAGTAAAAGATTATAACATGGAAAAAAATGTTACTTTTTTAGGTGTCATAAGAGACCGTGAAAAACTCAAAACTTTTTTTTTAAGGGCAAATCTTATGCTGTTCCCGTCGCTCTACGACAATTCTCCTTTAACTTTAAAAGAAGCTGCCGCACTTAAATTACCCGCCCTTCTTATAGAAAATTCGACCGCTTCCGAAGGTATTACGGATAATTATAACGGATTCC